>PLER01000017.1:4058-4242 GCA_003136495.1 Acidimicrobiaceae bacterium | reverse complement strand
TCGTCGAAGGCGACGTGCCCGAGTCACTGCGCGATCGCAAGGTCATCGCCCTCGACCTGGCATCGATGGTGGCGGGAGCGAAGTACCGCGGTGAGTTCGAGGAACGCTTGAAGGCGGTGTTAAAGGAGATCCAAGACGCCGAGGGGGAGGTGGTCACCTTCATCGACGAGTTGCACACCATCGT
>PLER01000017.1:0-3988 GCA_003136495.1 Acidimicrobiaceae bacterium | reverse complement strand
GTCCACCACGGCGTGCGCATCCAAGACGCCGCACTCGTGGCCGCCGCCACACTGTCCCAGCGCTACGTGCCCAATCGCTTCCTGCCCGACAAGGCGATCGACCTGATGGACGAGTCGGCGTCGCGCCTGCGTATCGAGATCGACTCGATGCCCACCGAACTCGACGTCGTCATCCGGCGACTGCGACAACTCGACATCGAACGCATGGCGTTGGAGAACGAGACCGATCCGGGTTCGATCGAACGTCGCGCCAAGCTCGAAGAGGAGTACGCGCAGTTAAAAGAACAGTCCGACGAACTGGCCGCGCGCTGGCAGGCCGAGAAACAAGCCATCACCAAGATCCAGGTCGCCAAGCAGGAGTACGAGGACCGTCGCGCCGAGGGCGAGCGTCTCGAACGCCTCGGTGACTTGGCCGGTGCCGCGGCCCTGCGTTACGGCACGTTGCCCGAGGTGGAGCGCACCATCGAGGAGGCGACGCGCGAGCTCGACGCCCTCCAGGCGAACGGCGCCTTCTTAAAGGAAGAGGTCGACGCCGAAGACATCGCCGAGGTCGTGAGTCGCTGGACCGGCGTGCCGGTCACCAAGTTGCTCGAAGGTGAACTCGACAAGTTGGTGCGCATGGAAGAACTGCTGCACTCCCGCGTGGTCGGCCAGGACGAAGCCGTCACGGCGGTCGCCAACGCGCTGCGTCGTTCGCGCGCGGGACTCTCGGACCCCAATCGCCCGATCGGCTCCTTCCTCTTCCTCGGTCCGACGGGCGTGGGCAAGACCGAGTTGGCCCGGGCGCTCGCCGAGTACCTCTTCGACGACGACAAGGCCATGGTGCGCCTCGACATGAGTGAGTACATGGAGAAGTTCGCGGTCAGCCGTCTGGTCGGCGCGCCCCCGGGCTACGTGGGCTACGAGGAGGGCGGACAGCTCACCGAAGCGATCCGCCGCCGGCCCTACGCCGTGGTGTTGCTCGACGAGATCGAAAAGGCCCACCCGGACGTCTACAACCTCCTGCTCCAAGTCCTCGACGACGGCCGTCTCACCGACGGTCAGGGGCGCACGGTGGACTTCACCAACGTCGTGCTCATCATGACGAGCAACCTCCCGGGCGACCCGAGTGAGTTCTTTCGCCCGGAGTTCATCAACCGCGTAGACGACATCATCCGCTTTCGACCACTCGACGAGGCGGACCTCGAGGTGATCGTGGGCATCCAGCTCGCCCGACTTCGCCAGCGTCTGGCGGCCAAGCGCATCGTCCTCGACGTCACGGCCGCTGCGTCGCGCACCCTCGCCGCCGAGGGCTACGACCCGGCCTTCGGCGCTCGACCACTCAAGCGCGTGATCCAGCGCCGACTCGAGGACCCGATCGCCCTCCGCATGCTCCAGGGCACCTTCAAAGACGGCGACACGATCACGGTCGACTCGTCAGAGGGTGCGCTCACGATTACCTAACGCTTGCCGTGAGCGGTCGTAGGGACTCAGTGGGGTGACGATGGGAAGGGCGCACCCGTCGGCCCTCTGACTCGCCCGCGAAGGACAGAGGTAAATTGCTCGCGGGAGAACAATGAAGAGCCGTCTCGACCTGCAGTCCCAAGAACGACGATCGCTGACGTTGGCCCTCGCCCTGTCCGACCTACCGGGCGCCGGCTGGGCCCAAGTCGGGGAGAGGAGCTGGCGGGTTGGTGCGACGTTCCCCCGCGAGAAGGACGAGGCGGTTCGCCGTGCCCACCACGCCGGGCTGTACACCGCCGCGCGGTTCTTTATGAAAGATGGTCTTGAACTGGGGTTCTCGTCGCAAGTCGCCGAGTACACCTCACTCGAGGACGCCGCCTCGAGGGTGCCACTGCTGCCCGCGCAGATGCTGCACAACCACGGCCGCACGAGGTTGCGGGAGAGGATCTTCGAAGAAGAAAGTATTCCGGGTGTGTCCCCGTCGATCGTGTTCGAACAATTCTCCACCGATAGAGATGGAGCGGGTTTCGGACAGTACGCGGGTGGATCGGCCGGCGGGGCTCTCTTCGTCGTCGCGTGCACGACGATTCAGTTCGGTCGCCACGACGAACCCGATGAGAGATGGTCGTGGCCCGACCTGCTTGCACTCGCCGAGTTGCAGGCCGACAAGATCCGGCGAGCGCAGACCGAACCGATGGACTGACTTCAGTTGCCCTGAGCGCGACTCAATTATCAGTTCGCGAGCCGCTAGCCACGCAGGTGTGAAGTGACACCGGACCTACGATGAGCCACGTCCTGATATCGTGAGCGCGTCGACGTGGGACGCGGTGGGAGCGAGGTCCGCAATGGAAGAAGACCAGGTTGCAGGACCTCTGCCGTTGGGACTCGATGGGGCGAGCACGGGCCTCGATGAATTTGTCGCCTACGCGAATTCGCTAACTCTGCAGCGCGAGCAGAAGCGGCGACGGCTGAGAATGGTAGCGACCGGGGGCGTCGCAGCGGCAATCGCTTTGGTGTTTGCGTTGATAGTGGTCGGTGGCGGGGGGCCCGGTTCAACCAACGCCGCCGCGCAGGTCATCAGAGGGGCTCGGACAACGCTCGCTGAACACACCGCGGACCTCACGATCAGCGGCTCGATCAACGACAACGGGCAATCGGTCCCGATAAGTGGAACGGGGTACGCCGATCTTTCGGCGAATCTCGAGACCATGACGTTGTCCTTCGCCTCTAACGGATCGACGCTCCAAGAAACGGTGCTCCAAAATGGACCCGCCATCTACCTGCAGCTCATCGAAAACGACCAAAATGCCATCTCCCAGGTGGTTCCAGGAAAGACGTGGGTCCAACTGCCATCTGAGCAGACAGCAACAACTGAACTCGGGGACGGTTCGTCCAACATTCTCGCCCAACTCCAGTTGCTCGCCGCGCAAGGTAATACCGTGGTGACCCTTGGGCCGTCGACCGTAAATGGCGAAAGCGTCACCGGCTATCAAGTGACCGTTACTCGAAAGGCAATGGCAGCGGAGCTCAAACGCGCCGAAGCCAAGGGAGGCGTCGAAGCCTCCACCATCAAGTCAGCGCTGAAGATATTTTCACTGAGCCCACCCGTTCTGGACGTGTGGATCGGGAGCAACAATCTCGTCCAGAGCGAAAAGGTGGTGATCAGCGCCTCTGCGAGTCGTGCCACCGTTGGGGGCGACGTCGACGTGGCGTTCTCAAACTACGGGAGTCAGGTTTCTGTGGCCATTCCTGCCGCGAATCAAGTTGCGGCCTACGGTGCCTTTCTCTCGGCTGCGAAAGCCGCGGGCTGAACTCGGGGACATGAGAGGTAGGCGTGCGCATTGCCGGCCCGGCGATTCGATCTACGCGTTCTCAAACGTTTAGTCCACGGGCGCCAACACGTGGCGCCCGGTCCCCACATCAACGCTCAGGGAGGCTGCTCTGGGGTCTACCGACTCAGCAAGTATGCCGACATGGCAACACTTAGCACGAGGTACAGCGAGTAGATCCATGATGGGTACCCCGGAATCCGGACGGGCCATCTGGCGAGCAGCTCTGGGCGTTGCGGTACTTGTCTGCGGCAGACGTTGCGAAGCATCAGCGTGTCCGAGACGCCGAGAACGACGGTGACCAGAGGAGCAACGAACCGTACCGCCGCTTCGTGGGGGTGCGTCGACTGGTAGGCGATCAGCAACATCAGATTGATGAAGAAGATGGCGCCGTCGAGCCCCATGCCGAGGAAGAACACTTGGCGCAACTTCTCGTGCGGCTGGGCGCCGGTACCGCTAGGAATTGAGCCGTAGATCATCGCGGGGATAGTACCCGTGGAACACGTTGTCGTTTTGAACACTTCGTTACCTCGTCCGGTCCGAAACGATCGATATGGGTGGACGCGCCTCGCCCCGTCACGTCGTCACTCCGACGTGCGATGACGGTCGATACGGCGTAACGCTGGTTCCTCCGATGAGGTGGCGTTGGAGGTTCTCTGGCACGGATCGACGTCGAACCTGGGCGCCGCTGCGCGCGCGACCCTACGGTAGGCTTT
>PLER01000112.1 GCA_003136495.1 Acidimicrobiaceae bacterium | reverse complement strand
CGGGACGCAAGTCCCGAACCGCAACTCGCTTCGAGCAGGAAAAACATCCTAGCAGTTCCGCGGCCCCAGAGCGCGACTGGCCCGTGACGAGGCGGCGTGCCCGAAGGTCCTCACGCGACCCGACCGGGTCGCGCTCGATCAGGCTAATCGCGCGCCCGCCGAGGCTATTTTTCGGTCGCCAAGAACGAAGAAGACTGGGTACAACTCTGCAGACTCGGCACGTGGTCGACGTCGACGACCTGTCCCGACACCGTGGTGCCGTAGAAGGTGCCCGCGATGCTGAGCGTGTCGTTGGTCGTGTGCACCGTCCCCGAGAACTGGCCATTCGTCAGGGGCAGCGTCGGGAACGTGAAGGTCGGAGCGACGTCCCCGGCGCCCGCGCCACAGGTCGCTTCGAACGCGACGGTGAGATTCGCCACGTCAGCGCCCGTGGATGAGACCTCGAAGCTCAACGGAAAGCCGGGCCCCGAACTTCCCGAGTACTGGGCGTTGGGCGTTGGTGCGGTCGGGGCGCTGGCGTCAAAGGTGACCGTTCCAGAACTACAGACCGATGACCCCTGCTCGCCCCCGGTCGTCTTCAGGACGAAGGATCCCTTGACGGATTTCGGGCGCACGCGGGCGGTGATCGTGACCGCGTTGCCGAAGCGATCTCGTAGGCGGCCCTTCGCTGTTCCACCGGCGATCGCGACGGAGCCCTTCGTAAAGTTAAGGCTCGTGCTCGAGGTGGTCTTGCAGATTGCCGGTCCCTTCCGGGTCAAGGCGCCAAGGGAGATGTCAGAGATCGTGGTGGCGCTCACGTTCATGGAGATCCGAAACGTCACGCCGCCCTGCTTTTGACTCGTGGGACCGCTGAAGGGCGCCGACCCTTGAGCGGACCACGCCAGCGACGACCAACTCAGCCCAAGGGCGGTGCCGACGGCGACCGCGCGTCCCACTCGCCGTCGGCGGGCGTGTCGATGGACCACACGAGGTTCCATGAATCGCGATGCTACTTCGCGCCAACCGTGGTGAATACGCTCCATCGGGTCGACAGCTCCGGGTCCGCGCGGGCCCGCGCAGTTACGCCGCGTGGTCCTTCGCGAACTCGACGAAGGCACTCAGGGTCGCGATCAAGCGCATGTCGTCGATGTCGGCGGCTCGTGAGTTGAGCAACGCCTCGGTGCACACGAGGTACGCGAGACACCGTGCCCGCGACACCGCCACGTTCAGACGGTGGCGCGAGAAGAGGAACTCCGGTCCCCGCGGCATGTCGGCGGCCGCCGAGGTGGTCATCGTGAAGAACACCACGGGAGCCTCGCGGCCCTGGAACTTATCGACGGTCCCCACGCGCACACCCTTGAGCCGAGGGTCGGCGTCGAACCGCGCGTTCAACAAGCGCACCTGGTCGTTATAGGGCGCCACCACCATGAAGTCGTATGGGGTGAGGGCGCTCACGCGGCCTTGCTGATCGGTCCAGGGCGTGCCCATCATCGAAGAGATCTGGCTCGCGACGAGTTCCGCCTCTTCGACCGACTCGGTCGAACGACGCTCGTGATGCGCTTCCAACCAGCGCAGTCCCGTACCGAAGGCGGTGGACTGGTTCGCGCAACTCTCGACGCTGGTGAGGCGACCTTCGTAGATCTGGCGAGAGATGAAGGCACAGACGTCGGGGTGCATGCGCCAGGTCCGGGCGATGAAGACGCCCTTGGTCTCGGGGACGGTCAGGTGGTCCCCGAGCACGTGTTGGAGCACGCTGTTCCCGGCACCGCCGGGATGTTCCGCTTTGGCGACCTGGCTGAGTTGGAGGGGGTCGCCGAGGAGGATCATGTTGCGCGTCCCGTTGGTCGCCGCGAGGGCGTCAGCCAGGGCGAGCTGTCCCGCCTCGTCGACGATCAACACATCGACGGGCTGTTGTCGCATCGTTTGATTGGCCCACAACCACGCCGTACCACCGATGAGGTTGTACTCACCCGACGCCAGGTCCTGGGACTTCTTCGAATACGTCGCGAAGGGCAAGGACGGGTCCTCACCCTCCTCCTGCCAGCGCAACGCCGCGAGCTGGTCAGCGTCACCGGCCTTCTCGAAGACTTCGTAGGTCGCCTGCATGAGGTTGTCGATCGCGGGGTGGCTCATCGCGACCACGCCCACCCGCTTGCCGTGGGTGATGAGGTGGTGGATGATGTGCGAGCCACTGAAGGTCTTGCCNNTCGAGGTCGTCGGAGAAGACGCCGCCTTTTGGGCCGCCGCCGGGGACGAAGCGGGGCGCGTCGCCCGCGAGCAAACTCATCGCCAAGCGACTCGGGTCGCCGTTGAGCAGCGGGTCGAGTACCTGACGGGCGAGGTCCTTCAGCGCGGACGCCTTGTTCCCGGGAGCGAAGTACTTGTCGCGGGTGAGCACCGAAGGGATACCCCCCATCGCCTCTTGTGCGACGCCCCAGCGGACCTTGAGTTCGCGACGTTGGAGGTCGAGCGCGGTGATCGATCCCTTGCCGTAGGGCACGCCCTCGCCGGCGAAGAGCACGTCGCCCACCAGCGACTGATCGACGACCTGGTCGGGCCAGGTGAGGACCATCTTGCGCGTGCGCTCGCGACCGACGGGGTCCTCCATTCGCACGAACTGCAGGTTCGCGATGTAGTCCAGGTTCTCATACAGCGGCGAGTAGTCACCGTTGAGCGCGACGTACTTGGGCGTCACGTCGGCCGATCGCTCGCGTCGCCAGTAGTTCAAGAGGTCGCCCAGCAGGTACGCCGGCGAGTCCTCGCCACATCCGTGGAGTCCCTCGACGAGCTCGTCGGTGTCGAGTTCGTACTCCTCGTGGGTGATGACCGCCTCGCGCCAGGGAAGTTCGTGAGGTCGCTGCGCGACGAGCCAGTCGCGCACCGCCTTGGTCGCGACCACGTCGTCGCGGTTGTAGCGCGCGATCTCGCGGAGCATCGCGTCGTCGCGGGTGACCATCCACTCCTCGTAGCCCACCACCGCGCCGGCGCCCCCTTCGATCCCGGCGGACCTCACGAAGTCCACGAGGTGCTCGAGGTGCTTAAGCCCGTAGGACTCGGTACCCACGCGCACCGCGTTCCTGGCGATGGTGTAGAGGTCGACGAAGAAGCCCGACGCCACGAGGTTGGCGAAGAGGTTCTCGTCATCGATGTCGCGCGTGAGACGTTCGATCGTCGAGCGTTCGGTGTGGTTGTAGTGATAGACGTGCGCCCGAGGGAAGCGCTCTTGTCGCTCGGCGAAGAACTCGACGAGTCCCTTGATCATCGCCGCTTGCTCGACTTGGTTGTGCGCCCAGCGCTCGTCGTAGACCCACTCGCCCACCGCGTTGCGGTAGTAGAGACCGCCCAAGAACATGAGGTCGCGTTCGGGCGTCCAGAACGGGTCACCCTCGAAGTCGAAGAAGACGTCACCCTCATCGGGCTCGGGAAGCTGTTCGAACCCGTGACCGTAGACGGGATCCTCGGTCGCCTCGACNNCGCGCTTGACGATGGAGGCGCTCGAACTTCTCCGGACGCAGCTCCGGGACCGTCTCCTCACGCGTCGCGAGCGCCACGAGGGTGCGTACGCCCCCCGCCTCGAGCGCGTCGAGTTCTCCCTCGCGGAGGTTGGCGACGTAGGCGAGCGAGTCCTCTTCGCGCCACTGTTGCTCGCAGTGACCTTGGAACTCGCAGTACTCACACGTCGCGCACGGTTTGGGCCGCGTCACTACCGGGGTCACCTCCGCGTCCAGCAACGTGACGAGTTGACGCCGTAGCCGTCGCCAGTAGGGCAGGAACTCGTCGACGACCAGTTCCTCGGTCCGTCCCGAACCGAGCCAGATACTCATCGTGCGCGGTGCCACGCCGAGCAACTCGGTCATCGCTTCGGCGTAAAAACAGAGTTGGAGCACGTGACCGGGTTTGCCACTCGAGCGCGTCAACTTCGCGTCCACGGGTACGAAGTGCGCGAAGCCGTCCTCCGGGTGATCGACGCGGACCAAGAAATCGGCGATCCCGCGGATGTTGTTGTTGACGAAGGGCATCTGGTAGATGACGTCGAAGTCCTTCTCCATCGGATTACCGACCCGCGCGACCCAGTCGTGAAAGGACTCCTGGGCGTTGCGACCGGGAACCTCGTAGATGGTCTTTCCCAACGTTTCGAACTCCTCGAGGCAGTTCGATTCGTGCTCGTTGCCCTTGTCGATGAGGATCTCGGCGAGTTCACTCGTCGGGGTCACTCGGGGGCTGAGCACCCCGGCTTCGACCTGATTCGATAAGGAGAGGTAGTGCCCGCACCCGAGCCAGGAGGAGATCTTGGAAGGTGTCAGGAGGCGTTCAACCATGGAACCTCACTGTAGGTTTGCCGCCCAACGTTCTCACTCCCCCACTCTGGTCGAGGCGTGTGACAGGCGCTAGAGCCTCGCGGTCATCGCCGCGACGTCAGCGCGGAGCCGCTGCGCTTGCGCGTCGCTCGCGAGCGGACCGGATGCGCCGGGCGATCGACGGCGCGCGAGTGCGGCGCCGGGCTCGAAGAGTCCCGCGAAACGAGGCGCGTCGGCGTCACCCTCTGCCACCTCGCGCAGCGGTCGACCGGTGGCGACGGCCTCGGCGACCAGTCGTCCCACCCGCTCGTGCGCCTGGCGAAAGGGAACGCCCGCCTCGACGAGCACCTCGGCGAGGTCCGTGGCGACGAGGAACTCGCCGTCCGCGGCGAAACGCGCCACGTCCGCGTGAAAGTTCATCGAGCGGTACGCGCCCGCGAGCGCGCGTAAGACCAGTCCGACTTGTCGTACCGAGTCGAACAGCGGTTCCTTGTCCTCTTGCAGGTCACGGTTGTACGAGAGCGGCAAGCCCTTTAACGTGACGAGGAGTCCGGTGAGGTTCCCCACGAGCCGACCGGCTTTCCCCCTCGCCAACTCGGCCACGTCACTGTTCTTCTTCTGCGGCAACATCGACGAACCCGTGGTGAAGTCGTCGCCCAGGGAGGCGAAGTTGAACTCGGCCGAGGTCCACAGCACCAACTCCTCGCCCATGCGCGAAAGGTGCACCCCGAGCAAGGCGATGGCGAAGAGCGCCTCGGCCACAAAGTCGCGGTCGCTCACCGCGTCCAGGGAGTTCGCGAAGGCCTCACGAAAGCCCAGTCGGGTCGCGTTCGCGGCGGGATCGATCCCCAACGAGGTCCCCGCGAGCGCACCCGCCCCGAGCGGCGAGACGTTGAGGCGCTCTCGNNTAGCCCGGAAGGTAGGCGTCGCGCTCGCGCTCGCCGATCTCATCGAGCGCCTCGACCAGGTGCAGCGTCGCGCGCGCGACGTCACTCAGGGCGTCGCGGGTGAAGAGGCGTAGCGTCGTGGCGACCTGGTCGTTTCGACTCCGTGCGGTGTGGAGTTTCGCCCCGACGTCGCCGGCCAGTTCCGTCGCTCGACGTTCAATCGCCATGTGCACGTCTTCATCGGTCGCTTCGCGACGGAAGCGCTCGGCGTCGAACTCTTGTCGAATCGTGTCCAAGGTGTCCTGCAGCGTCGACGCTTCAGCGGCGCTGAGCAGACCCGCCGCCTCGAGCCCTTCGACGTGGGCCTTCGATCCCGTGATGTCGTAGGCGTAGAGGAGATGGTCGAAGGAGTAGCTCTCCGAGAGATCCCACAGGGTCTCGTCCATCGGGAGGTCGAAGCGACCGCTCCAGAGCGTCATGAGCTCGGCGGTGTCGCGTTCTTGGCGCCTTGACGATGCGCCCAGGTCTTGACCCCCAGGCCGTAGATGCGCACGAAACCCTCGGAGTCGCTGTGGCGAAACGTGTCGGCCGCGTCGTAGGTCGCCAGGCCGTAGTCGTAGAGCGCTTTGGGACTCCGTCGACCCACGATGCGCAGTAACCCGGGCGCCTCGAAACGCAGCCGCACCTCGCCCGTGACGTGGCGCTGGGTCTCTTCGATGAAGACGTCGATCGCTTCTTTGAGCGGTGAGAACCACATGCCGTCATAGACCAGCTCCGACCAACGGATCTCCAGTCGCGCCTTTTCGTGCGCCAGGTCTCGCTCTAACACCATGTCCTCCAGGTCCGCGTGCGCGGTGATGAGCGCCAGCGCCGCGGGACACTCGTAGAGTTCTCGACTCTTTATCCCGACGCGTCGATTCTCGACCATGTCGAGGCGCCCGTAACCAGTCGAGCCGGCGCGCGCGTTGAGCACCGCGATCAACTCCGCCAGTTCCATCTCCACGTCGTCGATCGCCCGCGGGACCCCCGCCGCGAAGCGCAGCGTCAGTTCGACCGGTGCACTCGCGGTGACGCGCGTCAAGGTGTAGGGCTCATCGGGGGGAGGTGCCCAGGGGTCTTCGATCGCGCCACACTCGATGGCGCGTCCCCAGAGGTTCTCGTCGATCGAGTAGATCTTCTCCTTGCTCGCGCGGATCGGTATCTCCCACTTCTCGGCGTAGTCCACCGAGTCCGCGCGCGTCATGCCCCAGTTGCGCGCGGGCGCGAGGACCTCGAGGTCCGGGGCCAACGCGTGGGTGCCCACCTCGAAGCGCACCTGGTCGTTACCTTTGCCCGTACAACCGTGCGCCACCGCCTGGGCGTGGAACTTGCGCGCCTGGGCGACCAGGTGGCGCACGATGACGGGTCGCGACAGCGCCGAGACCAAGGGGTACTTCCCTTCGTAACGGGCGTTGGCCATGATGGCCTTCGCGCAGAACTCCTCAGCCATCTCTCGCCGTGCGTCGACGACGACGCACTCGAGCGCGCCGGCGGCCATTGCGCGGGCCTTGATGTCCTCGAAGCTCTCCGAGCTCTCAACGTCTTGTCCCACGTCGACGAGCACGCACACCACTTCGACGCCCCACTCCTCGATCATCCAGCGCACCGCCACCGAGGTGTCGAGACCGCCGCTGTAGGCGAGGACCACTCGCTTCGCCATGGTTACTTCCCCTTCTTTGAGTTTCGCTCCACGACGCTGAGCCCCGAGAGGACCCGGAACTCGTTGGCGAGCGACTCGCCCCCGTGCTCTTCGGCGGCGATCACCAAGATCGTGTCGTCGCCCGCGACCGAACCGAGCACCCCGTGTAACGCGCTGCGATCGAGGGCCGAGGCGACCACGTGCGCGCAACCCGGCGGGGTGCGCACGACGACGAGATTGAGCGAACTGTCGACCGACACCACCCACTCCCCCATCATCCGACGAAGGTGGTCGAGCGGGGCCGGCGCCATCTTCGGCGACGCGGCGTGCACGATACGGCGCGTCCCGTTCTCGTCGCGGACCTTGACGGTGCCGAGTTCTTGGAGGTCACGGGTCACCGTGGCCTGGGTGGCGGCGATGCCCTCCTCGCGCAGTCGCGTCACGATCTGCGCGGCCGTCGAGATGACGTCGTGGTCGATGAGTTCACCGATGCGATGTTGCCGTTGGGTCTTGGTCATGACTCTCCTTTTATCCAGCGAAGTACGCCCACCATCGCGCTGCGTCGGTGATACACCTGACGCCAGACGCGCGATTGAGGGCCGTCGAGGACCTCGTCGGTGATCTCGTCGCCTCGGTGCGCCGGCAGACAGTGCAACAGCACCGCCGAGGGTTTGGCGGCCGCCATCAGCGTCGCGTTCACCTGAAAGTTCGCCAAGTCCGCGCGACGCTGGGCGGTTTCGGCCTCCATGCCCATGGACACCCACGCGTCGGTGTAGACGACGTCGGCGCCCTCGACCGCGTCACGGGCGTCGGCGCCCAGACGAAGCGTCCCGGGACCATTCGTCGCCGTCGGGTCCTCATCACCGCCGCTCGTGAGCTGGTAACCATCGGGTGCCGCCACCGTCACGTCCACCCCGAGGCGCAACAAAGCGACGGCCAAGGAGCGCGTGACGTTCGTGGCGTCGCCCACGTACGTGACGCGAAGTCCCGCCAGGCCCGTGACGTCGCCGTTCGCGAACTCGTCGGCGATGGTCAACACGTCCGCGACGGCCTGGGTCGGGTGCGCCGCGTGACTGAGCAGGTTGATCAGCGCGAGGCGCTCCGCGGTGGCGGCGCGAATGCGGGCGAAGACCTCGTGGCGGCGCACCCGCAGGGCCGCAATCGCGTAGGTCTCGGCCAAGGTACGTCCGACGTCCTCGACCGACTCGCGCGTATCGAGCCCGATCTCCTCGTCGCTGAAGAAGGTGGCGTAGCCGCCGAGTTCGAACACGGCCGCCGAACTCGACGCACGCGTGCGAAGACTGGGTCGCTCGAAGACCAGCGCCACGCCCTGGCCCTGGAGCGTCTCGTCGTCAAAGGGCGAGGTGGCCAGGGCGTAGATCGCTGCGAGCTCCTCGTCACGGAGTTCTTCGATGGTGGTGAAGTGGCGCGTCACGCCCGCACCTCGGTGGAAGGGACCGTCCCGGCCAGCGCGTCGCGCACGGCGTGGGGGCGGGTGCCGTTGGCCACCACCACGCGCGCGGCCCCACCGTCGAGGGCGTCGAGGGCGGCGATCATCTTTGGTCGCATACCCTCACGCGCGGCGCCGTTCTCGAGGAGCTGGCGCACCCGCGCCCCGTCGACGGAGCGGAGCGCGCTCGCCGCGTCGAGGGGGTCCGCACGTAGTTGATCAACGTCGCTCAAGAGCAGCAGCGCCACCGCCCCGAACGCACCCGCGACGCAGCCCGCCACGGTGTCCGCGTTGCAGTTCAGCAGCCGTCCCGACGCATCGAGGGCCAGTGGACTGAGCACGGGCGTGAGACCGGCCCGCCACAACGTCATGATCAGGTCGGGGTCGACCTTCGGCGTGGCACCCACGCGGCCGAGGCTCTCTTCGAGCATGGAGGAATGGAGCGTCGCGGCGTCCGCGCCCGAGAGCCCGACGCTCGCGAGCCCCGACTGGTTGAGGGCGGCGACCAGGTGGGTGTTGACCTGGCTGAGTCCCATCGCGACGAACTCCATGGTCGCGACGTCGGTCACGCGCAGTCCGTCGAGGAAGCGACTTTCGAGGCCCACCGCGTCGAGCAAGGCCTGAATCTGGGGACCACCGCCGTGCACCACGACGACGCGATGGCCCTCGCGCGCGAGCGCGGCGAGGTCCTCGGCCAGGGCCACGAGCACCGGAGCGTCAGGCTCGAGCGAATCGAGCGCGTGTCCCCCGAGTTTGATCACGTAGTGACTCACGGAGTCACCCCCGACAGCGGCAGGCCGAGTGTCTCGTCACGCTCGGTCGCGACGTTCCAGGCCTGTATCGCTTGTCCGGCCGCGCCCTTGACGAGGTTGTCGAGTGAACTCAGCGCGAGCAGCCACCCCGTGCGCTCATCGACGCGAGCGCTGACGAAACAGAGGTTGCTCCCGAGCGGGTCCTTGAGGGTCGGCGGCGCCTCAAGGACCACGACGAAGGGATCGGCGTCGTAGGTCGCGTGCAGGAGGTCGAGCGCGTCCGAAGTGGTGAGGGACGTGGCGGCGCGCGCGTAGGCGCTGACGAGCATGCCGCGCGCCACGGGCACCAGGTGCGGCGTGAAGAGCACGGTGGCGCCGAGCTCTTGTTGCATCTCGGCGGTGTGACGGTGCGTCAAGAGACCGTACGCTTCGGCGTTGCCCGCCAGTCGCGAGAAGTGCAGGCGCTCGTTGATCGCCCGGCCCGCCCCGGAGGCGCCGCTCAAGGCATTGACGACCACCCCGTCACGCTCGGCGAGCCCCTCGTCAAAGAAGGGACCCAGCGCCAAAACGCTGGCCGTCGGGTAACAGCCCGGCACCGCGATCAACGACGCGCCCTTGAGTTCGTCTCGGTGACGTTCGACGAGGCCGTAGACCGACGAGGTGAGGAGCTCCGGCGAAGTATGCGCCGACCCGTACCACCGTGGGTACTCGCTCGCGTCCTTCAAGCGGTAGTCGGCCCCCAAGTCCACCACCGTGACCCCGCGGGCGACGAGTTCGGGGACGTAGGACTGACTCTCCCCGTGCGGGAGGGCGAGGAACACCACGTCGAGGTCGCTCGTAAGGATCGACGTCGCCGCTTCGACCATCAACGTCGGATAGCTTGCCGCCAGCGCGGGCACGTGGTCGCCGACCCGGTGGCCGACACTGGATGAGCCCGTGACGCAGACGACCTCTAAGTCCGGGTGCGACGCGGCGAGGCGCAGCACCTCCGCCCCGGCGTACCCGGTCGCTCCCATGACTCCTACCCGCATCTGACATTTTATGCACAAGAGAGAGTAAAAATGCAAGTATCTCCTCGCGGCGGTAGAGTGGACGCATGTCGCGACGGGGCTGGGCGTACTTTCTCGCAATGGCCGTCATTTGGGGCATCCCCTACCTCTTGATTCGCGTGGCCGTGCGCGAACTCAACCCTGGCGTGCTGGTCTTTCTGCGCACCGCTCCGGCGGCGCTCCTGCTCGCCCCCCTGGTGGTGGCGCGCGGTCAGCTGCGAGCGCTCCGCACGCACCTCGGGTGGATCGCCGTCTTCGGTGTCGTCGAGTTCGGTATTCCGTGGTTCCTCATGTCCACCTCGGAGCAGCACATCACCTCGTCACTCACCAGCCTGCTGATCTGTTGCGTGCCACTTTTCGCGGTCGTCGCACAACGCATTCGTCGCACCGAGGACGTCATCGCGCCACGGCGCTACCTCGGCCTCGGGATCGGCGCGGTGGGGGTGGCGTTCCTGGTCGGTCTTAACGTCCACGGCGGCACATTGACCTGGATCGGCCTCATGATGCTCGTGTGCGTGGGCTACTGCGTCGGACCAATCATCCTGGCGACGAAGTTGCGCGACGTCGATGGACCAACGGTCGTCATGGGCGCGACGGCCGTGGTGGCGCTCGCGTGGCTGCCCTGGGCCCTCACCCACTGGCCGCACTACGTCTCGGGCGAGACCTGGAGCAGCGTCGCGGTGCTCTCGGTGGTCTGCACCGCGGGCGCGTTTCTCGTGTTCTTCGAGCTCATCAAAGAAGTGGGCGCCACCCGCGCGGTCGTCGTGACCTACGTCAACACTGCGATCGCGGTGGTCCTCGGCATCGTCGGGCTCCACGAGCCGCTGACCGCGGCGATCATGGTCGGCTTTCCCCTCGTGCTCATCGGCTGCGTCTTCGCGACGAGCAACCCCCGGGTGGCGGCTCTCCCCGTCAGTCCTTCCGATACTGCGCCGAGACCTTCACGACTCCGTCCACGACCAGCCAGAGCGCCCCGGGGACACTGAGGAGCGAGACCGTGTCGCTGCGCTCGAGCGCCTGGTGGTGGGTGACACTGACGAAGGTCACCGGCGCGGCGACGACCTCGCTGATCGCCTGCCAGATCGCGGCGTTATTCACGTGTCCGATGATGTCGAGGTCGGCCACGCGCAGCGGCCAGGGTCGCGACATCGCGGTGTCGGGGATCTCAGGCGTGCTCACCCGTCCCGGGACCTTGCGCGCCCTCGCCGCCTCGCCGTAGACCGCGAAGAAGTCCTCGCGCATGCGAACCGGTCGCCCCGACGGGTCGGTCGGCACCCAGAGCGCCGCGACCTCCAGGCACGCCGCGCCGTCGAGGTCGAAGTTCGTACGTCGCTCGGCCCAGGCCGCGCCGCTGCCGCCACACCAGGTGGTGATCGTCACGCGGTCGAGGTAGCGGGGCCAGCGGGCGCCCTCGACCAGACGCATGGTCGTACGCCGCACGACCCAGACGTCCGAGGAGGCGACGCCGGTGTCGGTCCAGTCGTCGGTGGCGACGTCTTGGAGGAACCGCGCCGCGCCGTCGAGTCGCAGCTGACCTTGTTCGTCCGCGTCGCCCAGGCGAATCAGGTACTCCTCGGCGTAGCGACGTCCGACGTCGCCGAGGGCGACGAACTCGAAGGGTTCAGCGACGGTGGCCACCGCTAGCGCAGGACGGCACCGAGGGCGGCGGCGGCCTCGAGCAGCGCCGCGCGGACCTCGGTGATCTCGTCGTCGCCGAGCGTGCGGTCCTCCGCACTGAGTCGAAGGTGAAAGGCCAGACTGCGCGTACCCTCGGGCAGTCCTACACCCTCGTAGACGTCAAAGAGCCGCACCGATTCAACGAGCCCGCTCGTCGCGCGCAGCGACGCGGCGAGGTCCGCGGCGTTCACCGCACGTGGCGTCACGAAGGCCAGGTCCACCGCCGCGCTCGGATATCGACTCGGCAGGTGCACGACCGGCGAGACGGGTGTCGCCCGGTCGGGGTCGAGTATCGCGTCGAGGTCGAGGTCGAGGAGTCCCAGGCGTCGCGTCGGTGCCGCGTTCGTGGCCGCGCGCACCAACTCCGGGTCGACCTCGCCGACGTAGCCAAGAATCGAGCCGCTCCCGCGGTCCACCAGCGCCGCCGAGCGGGTGGGGTGTAGGCCGCGCGGCGCTTCGCTGGTGGTGCGCACCACGACGTCCTCGAGCCCGAGTCGTCCGCGCATCATCTCCCACAGCGCGACCGCGGTGCGGGCGTCGTCGCCGGGTCGACCGAGCACGACGCTCAAGCGCTCGTTCTCACTTGGTAGCTCGAGCGTCAACGTGCCCCCCGCGCCGCCACGGGTACGCCGCGGCGAGTCGACCAGACTCGGGTGCTGGAAGACCACCCCAAACTCACAGAGCAACACGTCGCCGACGCCGCGTTCGACGTTTCGAGCCCACGCCCGAGTGAGGCCGGTGATCATCGTGGCGCGCAACACGGACTCCTCCGCCGAGAGCGGATTGGCGATACGCACCCGCGCCACACCGGCGTGGAGCAGATCGAACTCCGCGTCGCTCACGAGGGTGGGCGTCCAGGCTTCTAGCGCACCGGCGTCCACGACCACGTCACGAACGTGGCGACGTTGGTGCTGACGAGGCGTCAGGCCCCCGGGCTCGCTCCACGCCGGGTTTCGTCGGGCCAATCGACCGTATCCGTAGAGTCGGGCGACCTCTTCGATCACGTCGGCTCGCCCGAGCGCGCCCTCGCGCACGTCGAGCCGTCGACTCGGTGCGGTGACCTGGAGCGACGCCCCGTGCTCAACCACGGTGAAGTCGAGACCCGTCAAGATCTCTTCGATGTCGCTCATCGCGAGTGACACCCCCAAGAGTCGTTCGACGTCCGCTTCATTAAGGGTGATCGTCGGCGGCGTCGGGAGGTTGCCCTGGACGTCAATGGGGTCCGCGAGCCACTGGAGGTCGGGCACGCTCTCGCGCAGGATCTCGACGTAGCGTCCGGCCGCGCGCAGGGCCAACGTGGGATCGACGCCGCGCTCGAATCGATTGGAGGCCTCACTGCGCAGTCCGTGACGCTTCGAGGATCGGGCCACGGTCATGGGATCAAAGAACGCCGCTTCTAACAAGACGTCCGAGGTCGTCGCACTGATCTCGCTGGCCGCACCGCCCATGATGCCGCCGAGGCCCAGCACCCGGTCGTCGCCGTCGACGATCACGCAGTCCTCGCCGGTGTCACCGAGACCACGTCCACTGGTCGCGAGGGTGCGCTCGACGCCGTCGAGGGTGGTCAAGGTCTCGCCCGGACGGGCGCGACGGGCGCGCAGGGTGTGGCCCGCCACGTGAGCGGCGTCGTAGGGGTGGGTCGGTTGGCCGAGCTCGAGCATCACGAAGTTCGACGCGTCCACCACGTTCGAGATGGGCCGCATACCCGCGGTCGTGAGGCGCTGCGCCACCCAGGCGGGCGAGGGCGCGACCGTCACGTTGCGCAGTACCGAGACGGTGAGACGACCACAGAGTTCGGGATCCTCGATGGACGCCGCCGCAAAGGACTGACTCGACTCGAGCGCGTTCGGACTCGCCACGGCGGGGGCCCGCAGCGTTCGCCCGAGTCGCGCGGCCAGGTCACGGGCCACGCCCTCCACCGACCACGCGTCGGGTCGATTGCCCTCGACCGAGATGTCAAAGACGACGTCCGGGGTGATGTGGAGCGCCGTGGTGAGGTGCTCGCCGACGCGTGGTTCGATGAGCGCATCGAGGATCATCAGACCCTCGTGGTCCGTGCTCAGGTCGAGTTCGCGCGCCGAGCAGAGCATGCCGTGTGAGGTGACCCCGCGCATGACGCGTTCTTGGATCTCGAAGCCGCCGGGCAAGACCGCGCCGATCGGCGCCAGGGGGACGTAGTTGCCCACCTCGAAGTTGGTCGCGCCGCAGACAATCTCTAAGGGATCACCACCGGCGTCGACCAGAACGAGTCGCACCCGGTCCGCGCCCTTGATCGCTCGGATCTCATCCACGCGAGCGACCACCACGTCCTCTAGGCCCTCGCCCACCACCACCACGCCCTCGACGACGAGGCCGAGGTCGTCGAGCACGACGCGCAGCGCTTCGGGTGACTCATCGAGCTCGACGAATTCGCGCAACCAGGCGAGGGAGATCTTCACGAGAACTGCTCAAGAAATCGCGCGTCGTTCTCGGTGAGTGCGCGCATGTCACTTAACTGATGGCGCATCTGGGCGCAGCGGTCGATCCCGAAACCGAACGCGAAGCCACTCCACTCCTCGGCGTCAACCCCGACCGCGGCGAGCACCGCGGGATCGACCATGCCGCAGCCGCCGAGTTCAATCCAGCCGGTGAAGGAACACGTGCGACAGCCCTCGCCCCGACAGATCGTGCAGGTGACCTCGAACTCGGCCGACGGTTCGGTAAAAGGAAAGTATCCCGGCCGCAGTCGAGACGTGATGTCCGGTCCGAAATAGGCGCGCGTGAAGGTCTCGATGACGCCCGCCAAATCGGCGAAGGTGATCCCGCGGTCGATGACGAGCCCCTCAATCTGATGGAAGGTGTAGAGGTGCCTCGCGTCGGGCGTGTCGCGTCGATAACAACGCCCCGGCATCACCGAGTGGATCGGCAAGGTACCCGTCGCCACGGCCGTCTCCATCAGGTGTACCTGCGTGGGCGAGGTGTGCGTGCGCAGCACCACCGTCTCGGGTTCGCCGAGCTCGACGTAGAACGTGTCCCACAGTCCCCGGGCCGGGTGCGCGGGCGGAATGTTGAGGGCCTCGAAGTTGTACCAGTCGCTCTCCACCTCCGGACCGTCGGACACGGTGAAACCCATACCGACGAAGACGTCCTCCAAGGCGCGCTGGGTCAGCGCCACGAGACCGGGGTGGCCGACGCTCGTGGTCCAGGGCACTTGTTCGGTGACGACGTCGCCGAGGTCCAAGCGGTCGCGCTCAAGTACTTGCGCGCGCGACTGAGCTTCGAGCAACCCCCGTCGCACCTCGAGCGCCGACTCGACCTCGCGGCGAGCCGCCTGCAGTTGCGCGCCCGCGGTCCGTCGCTCTTCGGGCTCGAGTGAACCGAGGGACTTCTGCAACGTCGAGAGGACCGAGCGGCGTCCCGTCAAGGTGGCTTCGGCGGCGATGAGCTCATCGAGCGACGCGAGCGCGCTGATCTCCGCCAGTAGGCGACTGATTTCGTCGTCGAGGTGGTCGAGTGGTGAGGTGGCCATGACCCCTAAAGGCTAGAAGGTAGCGACGGCGAGGTCGTGTCTCGTCGTTGCCAGAGCGCCTCGAAGGCCACCAGCGAACCCGCGACCCCGGCGTTGAGCGACTCGCTCTTCCCCGCCATCTCGATGGTGATCGCGCCGTCGCACTCGGCCACAACTTCTTCACTGAGTCCAACTGACTCGTTGCCGATGAGCACCACGCTCGGGACCGTGAAGTCCACCGCACGGTGCGAGAGTCCCCCGCGCACCACGGTGGCGTAGACCCGTGCCCCGCCAGCGCGCAAGAACGCGAGCGCGACGTCGAGTTCGGCGACGACGACCGGCAGGTGAAAGACCGAACCGGCGCTCGCGCGCAGCGTCTTTGGGTTAAACGGGTCGACGGATAGTCCGGTGAAGACCACGCCACTCGCCCCCGTCGCGTCGGCGCTTCGAATGAGCGTGCCGGCGTTGCCCGGGTCTCGCACGTCGTGCAGCACGAGCACCAGTCCCTCGAGGGTGATCGAGGTGACGTCGCTCCGGGGCATCGCCACGCTCGCCATGATCGGCTGCGGGGTGGCGGCGTCCGACACTCGAGCGAACGTCGCGGCGTCGAGGGTGAACACCCGCACACCGGACGCGGACACGCGAGCGAGCACCTCGGTGACGACGGGCGCATCGCGGTGGTCGGCGTCGACGAAGAGTGCCTCGATCCCGGCCCCGGCGTCGAGTGCGGCGTTGATCAGGTCGGGTCCCTCGAGCACGCAGACGCCCTCTTCCCAGCGCAGTGATCGCTTCTGGACGAGTCGACGTAATCGACGCACTCGAGGATGTGCGGGCGCCAACGCCTCGATGGGCGTCCTACTTCGCGAGGGCGTCGTTGGCCTGGGCGACGATGACGCCGAAGGTCCCGGCGTCGTTCACCGCCAGGTCGGCCAACATGCGGCGATCGACTTCGATGCCGGCGGCGTTGAGACCCGCAATGAATCGGCTGTAACTCATGCCGTGCTCCCGGGTGCCGGCGTTGATCCGCTGGATCCAGAGCTTGCGCATTTCGCCCTTGCGCGCGCGGCGGTCACGAAATGCGTAGACCCCGGAGTGCTGGACGGCCTGGTTGGCGCTGCGAAAGGTGCGGCTACGGTCGCCGTAGTAACCCTTCGCCTCTTCGAGTATCGCCTTGTGGTGCTTCTTGGCGTTGACGGCTCTCTTGACTCTTGCCACGTCGCTCCTCTTTCTCTTTCGTCTTCTCTACAGACCCATTTGACGCTTGATGTGCTTCTCTTGCCCACTGGCGACGTCGGTGTCGCGGCCAAGGCGCCGGGCGCGCACCGAACTCTTCTTCTCCATCAGGTGACCACGGAAGGCCTTGCGTCGACGCAACTTGCCGCTGCCGGTCACCTTGATGCGCTTCTTCGCGCCACTGTCGGTCTTCATCTTCGGCATCTCAGCTCTCCTCTATCGAAACTTGCGCGCCACTGGGCGCGACTTCGGGTACCGCAACTTCACTGACCGCGACTTCGTGTACCGCAACTTCTTTGGGCCCCTCGGCGGTCTTCGCCTTGGCCTTCTTCTCTGGCCCGAGCACCATGATCATGTTGCGACCGTCGATCTTCGGGGCCGATTCGACCCTCGCCACGTCCTCGAGACGCTCGACGATGCGATCGAGAATCTTCTTGCCCAACTCCGGGTGGGCCGATTCTCGTCCGCGGAACATGATCGTGACTTTGACCTTGTGCCCTTCGCCCAAGAACTTCTCCACGAGTCGCGTCTTGGTGTCGAAGTCACCGTTGCCGATCTTCGGGCGGTACTTCATCTCCTTGACGCCCACGTTGAGAGTCTTACGTCGCGACTCCTTGGCCTTTTGGGCCTCGTCGAACTTGAACTTTCCGTAGTCNNGGCATGACGCCGAGCTGGTTCCCGTCTTGGTCGATCAGGCGCACGGTGTCAACCCGAATACGGTCGTTGACGCGGTGGTCTCCGGGCACTGTTGCGATAACTCTCTCCTTGCTCCTTGCGACACCGCACTGGTGTCGCCACGGCAAGCGAGGCGCAAAACTCCCTGAACCCGGACGCACGGTGGTGGCCAGGTGGACGTTGGCACTGCCAACCTCGCTTGCTGAACTGCCTTTCTACGATACCAGACGGTCGCGGGGGCCCCGACGGGTTTCTTAATGTGCCTTTAGCGCCTTCGAGGTCCTTCATTACCTACCAGTCGTAGCCTCGCCCGCATGAACGAGGCGCCGACCCTACCCGAAGAGGACACGGGCGTTGCCCGCGACGACACGCCCGTCGTTCACACCCCTCGTCGCGCCCCGTGGCGTCAACCCGAAGCACTGGTGGCGGTAGTGGGCTTCGTCGGCTTCTGCGCGATTGTTTTGAGTCACGCGACGGCGTTGCTCGAGCCCGACGACTACGCCTACCGCGCGTCGATCGTCGCCCTCAGCCAGGGACACATCCTCCTCAGTAACGCCCAGTATCTCGCGCTCGCCCACTCGCTCAGCGTCCACGGACAAGGTGGTATCGAGCAGTGGCACCACTTAGCCTCCGGCAAGTGGATCAGTGAGAAGAACCCCGGATACCCCTTCTTCGCCGTGCTCTTCTACATGGCGAAGATCCTTCGCTTCGCGCCGCTGTTCTATGGCGCGCTCGCCTGCACCGGCCTCTACCTCGGCGCGAGGGCCTGGCTCGGGCGCTGGGGCGGCACCTTCGCGGTCTGGGTCTACTGCTTCTCGGGCGCCGCCTTGGTGTTCGCGTGGCGCGCGACGATGCCGTCGTTCACCGACGCCTCGCTCATTGCCGCCGGCGCCGGCGGTCTGCTCTGGGTGGCGGTGCGCCGCGAAGCGTCGTCTCGACGACGCCTCCTCGTCGGGCTCGCGAGCTTTCTCGCTCTCGAGGGTGCCATGTTCATCCGCTACACCGACGTGGTGGAGCTCATCGTCGCGGTCGCCGCCGTCGTCGTCTTCTTTCGACCACTGCGCATCTCGAAGGCCACGCTCGCCACGTGGCTCGGCTCCGTGGTTGTCTTTGGCGCATTCCTCTTGGCCTTTAACGACTGGGCCTACGGCCACGCCACGTCGACCGGGTACTCGGCCGGTGAGATTTCGTTCTCGTTATCGGCCTTTTGGCCCAACCTTCGACTCATGCCCGGTCAGCTCGCTCGGGCGCTGCCGCTCTACCTCGTCGCCCTCGTCGCGGTGGTGGCGATCGTCGCCAACTGGCTGCGCACCCGACGCGCCTCGGCGGCCACGCGCGCGACCGGCCGCCGCGACCTCTCCGTCGCGGCGGTGCTGGTCGCGGGGTGGCTCGGGATGTGGCTGTTGTACTTCACCTACACGTGGACCGCGGACATGGCCGGTGGCGGACCCGGTGGTGGTGGCGGTGGCGGTGGTGGCAATACCGTCCACCTCATTCGTTTCTACCTGCCCGCGCTCGGTCTCATCGCGCTCCTCGCCGCCTGGCTCTTTAGCCGCCTCTCTCGAGTGATCAGTTGGAGCGTGGTCGGCGCACTCGTGGTCGCCGCGCTCTTCTCCTTCTACTCAATGGCGGGCGCCGGCGCGGCCGGCGGCTTCCCCGGCGGAGGACCCGGTGGCCACTTCCCGGGCGGTCACGGTCGCTTCCCGGGCGGTCCACCGCCGAGTGGTTTCGGACCTCCCGCCGCGCCGTAGGCAAGGCGAACCGCTACCTTGGTTCGCGTGAGTGAGAACGATTCGACACCCTTTGACGAGAGCGAAGAGATCGCTTATCTCCACTCGACGCCGGTCGAGACGATCCTCGGGAATCATCTCTTCGTCCTCCTCCAAGTCGCGGCCCTGCGTCTCGGCGATACTCCCCCCGACTTAGCCGGGGCCCAACTGGTCATCGACATCGTCTCGGCCATGCTCAACGCCGCCCGGGATCGTCTGGGTGAACACGTCGAGCTCTACCGCAGCGCGTTGGCGGAGATGCAACAGGCCTACGTGCGCGCGGCCAACGCGAAAGCGCCCTAGAGCGAGGTCGCCACCCGCAGGGGCAGCGTGAAGCGCAACCGCAGACCGCCGAGCGAACTCGCCTCCGTGGTCATGGATCCACCCAGCGACTCGGCGACGTCGGCCATGATGCTCATACCGAGGCCCGAGCCACCGGTCTCGCGCGAGCGTGAGTCGTCGAATCGCTGGAACCGCTGGGGTCGCACGCCGTAGACCGGTAGTCCCGGGCCCCCGTCTTCGATCACTAACGTCACGGTCTGCCCATCGGCGTGCAGGGTCACACGCACCGGCGCGTCATCGGGGGTGTGACGCAACACGTTGGTCAAGGCGTTTCCCGTGAGGCGATCGACGTAGTCCGCTCTCGCCTGCATCGTCACGCCACGTTGGATCTCGCGAGTGAGGGGGCGCTCGGGGTGCTCGAGCGCGAAGTCGTGGACCCGAGCACTCACCAGGTCACTCACGTTCACCGGTCGCTCGTCGTGGTGCGGGGCCTCACGCACTTCGGCGAGTAACAAGAGGTCCCGCACCAGGGCCTCCATCCGCTCGACCTCGCGCTGGACGCGCGTCACCGCGCGGGTCTGTTGTTCGGGGCTCGCCTGACCACTGGCGAGGAGGTCGTTGTACCCCTTGACGACGGTGAGCGGCGTGCGCAGTTCGTGGGACGCGTCGTCGATGAACTGTTGCATCGCGCGCGAGTTCTTCGCTTCGACGTCGATGCGTTCTTGGAGCGCCTCGACCATCACCACGAGGGCGCTACGAAGCTCTTGGATGTCGCGACTCCCCTCACTGGGCGGTACCGGTCCGGGCTCGTCCCCGCCCGCCACGTCACCGGCGTAGTCGATGAGGCGCTCCATCGAGCGCAGGTCCCGGCGCATGACCTCGCGCGCCAGCGCCAAGCCCACGAGGGCGATGACGACCGCCGCGAGGGCGACCAGCAGCGCGAGGTGTTCGTTCTGTTTCTCGATGCTCGAGGTCGAGCCGGCGACGACCAGGTAATCCCCGCCGCCGATGTTCAGCGAACGGATCTCGTAGCCCGGCAGGTCGCCCACCTGGGTCACTGAGCGCAGCGACGCCTTGACGTCGGCCGTGCTCGGGTGGCGGCGCAGGGCGTCGCTCGCCGGTGAAGAGACCTGAGTGATCTGACCCGAGGGGAACACGACGTCGAGCGTCAAGTCGTACTGGTCACGCTGGATGACGTAGAGCGCGTTCGAAAGCGCGGTGTCGGGGTTGGAGAGCCCGCTGTCGACGACCGAGTTGATGGAGCTATTCAGCGTCGCGTACTGGGCGCGCGAACTCATCGCGACGGCGAACCATCCAATGGTCAAGGCAATCAACAAAGAGAGGGCGACGAAGAGGAGGGTGAGGCGTGTGGCAATCCTCACTTCTGAGCGGCCTGGTCCACCAACTTAAAGCCCACGCCACGAATGGTGGTGATGGGGGCGAAGTCGTCGCGATGGATCTTGCGACGGACGTAGGAGATGTAGGTGTCGAGCACCGAGGTCTCGGAGTCGAAGTCGATGTTCCACACCTCGCGCAGTAACTGCTCGCGCGTGACCACGCGGTCTTGTCGCTCGAGTAGCACCTCCAAGAGCCGGAACTCCGTCGCCGAGAGGTCGACCGCGTCACCGTCGACGGTGACCTCGTGTCGATCCACGTTCATCGTCAACGGGCCACAGGTATAGGCCTGCTCGTCGCTCTCTTCGAGACCGGTGCGCCGCAGGATCGCCGCCACGCGCAACAACAGCTCCTCGAGGCTGAAGGGCTTGCGCACGTAGTCGTCCGCTCCCACGCGAAGCCCGTGCTCGACGTCGGCGCTGGAATCTCTCGCGGTGAGCATCAGGACCGGCGTCTTGGTGTCGTGCGCTCGAAGCTTCTCTAAGAACTCGAACCCGTTCATGGTGGGCATGTTGATGTCCACCACGCACAGGTCCGCGCTGCCGCGGCGGAGCTGATCGAGGCCGTCCGCCCCGTTGGCCGCACAGCGCACGACGTAGCCCGCGTTGCTCAACGCGTCTTGGAGGAGGTCGCGCACACCCGGTTCGTCGTCCACGATAAGGATTGTCGTCACCGTCGCACCGCCATAGGCCGAGCGTACTGGGTAGGGCCAGGGGTCCGAGTGAGCCCAGAATTTAGACTTTCACAAGAATTCAACAGCGCGCTCACAGACTTCTCGGAAATCCGACCGGTATTCTTGGGGCATGAAGAAGTTATCGGGGCGCAGTATCGTGGCGGTCGCTATGGTCGCGGGGCTGTTTCTCGCCACCCCGCTCGCCGCCTCGGCCGGTTCCGACCGGTCCAAGACCTCGAGTTCGCGCACCTATCACCAAGAGGTGATCGCGTACCGTGAATCACGATACGCCATCCAACTCGCCTTCCAGTCCGCCGTCACGACGGCGAAGGCCAACTATCTCCAGGCGCTATCGATTGCGACCACCTCGGCCGAACGCAGCGCCGCCCAACAAGCCCTGACGACCGCCATCATCCAAGCGGCGTCCCAGCGCAGTGCCGCGCTCACGACCTTGGGCGCACCACCCGTTCGCTCGACGTAGCGTCCGTCGCGTCTAGGTGAGTTTCTCTATCGCGACGGCGTCGTCGCGTCCTTGAAGCCCGACGTCGCGACGAGCGCGCACCCGAGTACCGGCCTCGATGACCCGTGAGCCGTCGGCGATGTTCACGCAGTGGAAGTAGAACTGCCCGCCGTCGTCGCTGCGGATGAACCCGTCGCCACGACGCCCGTCAAATAACTCGACGACCCCGAGCACGTTCACGCCGACGCGACCGAACCTTGTTCTAAGACGCTGATCATCGCCAGCGCGCTCTCGGCGGCCTCGCGTCCCTTATTGGTCTCGTCGGCCTCGGAGCGTTCCAGCGCCTGCTCGACCGTGTTCGTCGTCAGTACGCCGAAGATCACGGGCACGCGGGTGGAGAGTTGCACGTCCTGGACGCCGCGCGCGCACTCGCCCGCGACGAGTTCGTAGTGACCCGTCTCCCCACGGATCACCGCGCCGAGGGTGATCACCGCGTCGTAGGGTCGTTCGGCGTCGGCGTAGGCGAGAGCGAGTAGCGGTATCTCGAAGGCGCCGGGCACCCAGCCCACCGAGATGTCCGCTCGATCGACCCCCGCGGCCTCCAAGGCCGCGAGCGCCCCTTCGAGGAGGCGAAGCGTGATGGCGCCGTTGAATCGAGCACAGACGAGGGCGATGCGAAGTCCCCGACCAACGGCCGTTGGCTCGAGCGACTCACCGGAGCGATCGCGCAGTCCTTCGAGCACCGTGGGATCGAAGGTCGTGTCCTTAGTCGAGGTCATCGAGTCCCTCTAAGAGATGGCCCATGCGTTCGCGCTTGGTGCGCAAGTACTCGATGTTGAACGACGTCGGACGACTCTCGAGGGGAACGCGCTCGACGATGTTGAGGCCAAAGCCCTCGAGGCCGCCGTACTTGATGGGGTTGTTCGTCATGAGGCGCATCGAGGTCACCCCTAAGTCAACGAGGATCTGTGCGCCGATGCCGTACTCTCGCGAGTCGACCGGCAGGCCCTGTTCCAAGTTGGCGTCGACCGTGTCGTGACCCTCTTCTTGGAGCGCGTAGGCGCGAATCTTGTGACCGAGGCCGATGCCGCGACCCTCGTGACCACGAAGGTAGACGACGATGCCCGCGCCCTCGGCGGCGATCTTCGCCAACGCCGTACGCAACTGTGGTCCGCAGTCACAGCGCAACGACCCGAGCGCGTCACCGGTGAGGCATTCGGAGTGCACGCGCACCAAGACGTTCGACACGTCCTCGATGTCGCCGTAGACGAGCGCCATGTGCTGTTCATTGTCGAGCACGCTCTCAAAGACGTAGGCGTGAAACGTGCCGAACTCCGTCGGGAGGGACGCCTCGGCGACGCGCTTGACCAACTTCTCGTGGCGGCGCCGGTAACGGATCAGATCGGCGATGGTCACGATCGGCAACTCGTGACGTTGAGCGAACTCCTCGAGTTCGGGGAGGCGCGCCATGTCCGACTTGTCCTTGGTCACCACCTCGCAGAGCACGCCGGCGGGGAACTTACCGGCGAGACGACAAAGGTCGACGGTGGCTTCAGTGTGACCCGCGCGCTTTAACACACCACCTTCTCGGTAGCGCAGGGGAAAGATGTGGCCGGGACGGTTGAGGTCGTTCGGCCGCGTCGCGGGATCGATCAACGCGCGGACCGTCGCTGCCCGGTCGTGGGCGGAGATGCCCGTCGTGGTGTCGTGGCGATAGTCCACCGAGACGGTAAAGGCCGTTCGCTGGGCCTCGGTGTTGGCCACCACCATCAAGGGCAGGTCCAGTTCGTCGGCTCGCTGGCTCTCTAACGGCACGCAGAAGATGCCCGAGGTNNGAGGAAGAACGCCATCGCCTCGGACGTGACGTCCTGGGCGGCCATGATCAGGTCACCCTCGTTCTCACGGTCCTCGTCGTCGACCACGACCACCATCCCGCCGTTGCGGATCTGGGCGATTGCCTCTTCGATCGTCGAAAGCGCCATTAGACCTCCACGTCAATGCGAATATCTTCACCTACGCGACGCACGTCGACGATCCGACCTCGTCGCAAGGCCTCCATCGTAGGGGTGGAAAGGCCCGCCAGTGCCGCCAACGTGCCCTGGGCACCGGCGAACGCCGCCGCCTGGTACCAGACAATGTGGTTCACCAGTCCGGCGTCTAAGAACGCACTCGTGGTGGTCGGGCCACCTTCGACGAGCAACTGGAGCACGTCGTGATGTCCGAGTTCATCCAGCACGTGCCCGAGATCGCCAGAGAGTTCCAGGCACGGACGCACCCTCGCGTCCTCGGGCGCGCGCCCGAGCACGACCCGCAAGGGCTCGAGGACGATGTCATCCAGTCGAGCCGTGAGCTCGGGGTTGTCGAGTCGCACGGTGTTCGCCCCCACGAGGATCGCTTGGCTCTGGGCGCGCAACACGTGCGCGTCACGACGCGCCTCGGGTCCGGTGATCCACTGACTCGTGCCGTCGGCCATCGCGACGACGCCGTCGATGGTGCTCGCGATCTTCGCCACCACGTAGGGGCGGGTCGTGACGCGATGCCAGATGTAGGGCGCGAGTTGCGCGCGCACCGCCGCCTCTTCGATTCCGACTTCGACGTCCACGCCCGACGCCTTCAACAGCGCGATCCCCTGACCCGAGACGCGCGGGTCCGGGTCGATGGTCCCCACGACCACGCGCGCGACACCGGCTTCGATGATCGCCTCGGCGCAAGGACCGGTACGCCCCACGTGGGAACACGGCTCTAAGGTCACGACCATCGTGGCGCCTCGCGCGGCGTCGCCGGCTCTGCGCAACGCCTCGACCTCGGCGTGGGACTCTCCCGGCGCTTGGGTGTGGCCCTCGCCGACGATCACTCCACGGTCATTGACCAGCAGCGCCCCGACCCAGGGATTAGGGGGCGCGTGAAAACGAGCCTTCTCCCCCTCGTCCATCGCCATGGACATCAGCTCCGTGAGTGAGAACTTCACGTCAGCGCACTCACGGCCGCCGCGCGCAGGGCCGCCGCGGCGGCGAGGGGGTCCTCGCGCGCGAAGATCGCCGAGCCGGCGACCAGAACGTTGGCGCCCGCGCGCACCGCAATCGGCGCGGTGGCGACGTCGATACCGCCGTCGACTTCAATGTCGAGGGCGAGGGAGTTGCGATCGACTTCGCGTCGGGCTTCTTCGACCTTCTCCATCACCTCGGCCATGAAGGACTGACCGCCGAAGCCGGGAAAGACGGTCATCAACAACAACAGGTCGATGTCGCCGAGGAAGGGCGCCACCGCGTGAAAGGGTGTGTCGGGATTGGCGGCGAGCCCGACGCGCAGACCCAACGCGCGGGCGTCCTCGATCAATTGAGCGGTTCCACCGACCTCGACGTGGACCGTGCAGCCGTTCGCCCCCGAGCGCGCGAAGGCCTCTAAGTATCGACCCGGCTCGCTCATCATGAGGTGACAGTCGAAGAACCGCGAGCTGTAGCGACGAAGCGACGCCACGACCGGGGGGCCGATCGAGACGTTCGGGACGAAATGGCCGTCCATCACGTCGACGTGGAGCCAGTCGGTTTCCGCGTCGATGCGCTCGACGTCGTAGCCAAGGTTGCCGAAATCGGCCGAGAGAATTGACGGCGCGATGCGAAACTCGCCCACCGGGCCCGCGTCGATCACCGTCACGCGATCAGCCTAGGTCGACGCACCGTCACGACCACTCGACCAGGGCACTCGCGTTGTAGCGTCCTCGCCACCACGCCCGCGCGTCCATCGTGGGAGATCCTTCCGGTCGGACCGAGTCGACGGCGAAGGAACCCTCGGCGGTGCCCAACACGACCGCGCCGTCGCGCAACGCCACCACGCCGGGGGCCGCAACGGTCTCCACCACGTGTGCTTCGAGCACACCCACCCGCGCGCCCTCGACGAAGCAGTACGCTCCCCCGAGCCGCACGGTACGCAGCGCCAACTCCGCAGAGTTAGCCGGCGAGAGGTGCAGCGTTTCCTTCGTGAGCTTGTCGGCGTAGGTCGCGTCGCCCACTTGGGCCACGGGATTCGCCAACAGCGTGGGCGTGTCGAGCACCTCGATCAGCGCCGCCGCCCCGAGGTGGGCCAGTTCCTCGAAGAGCGTCGCGGCGCTCTTCTCCTCAATGGTGATGCGACGTTCGAGGTGGACGGGTCCCGTGTCGAGGGTCGGCTCCAAGGACATGATCGAGACGCCCGTCTCGAGGTCACCGGCGAGGATGGCGCGCTGCACGGGCGCGGCCCCGCGCCAGCGCGGGAGGAGGGAGAAGTGGACGTTGAGCATCGGTATGAGCGCCAGTAACGAGGCGGGGATGATCGCGCCGTAGGCGACGACGACGCCGCGCTCGGCGCCGGAGGTCTCGACGTCCGCGAGACGATGCGTCACGTGAAGGCCGTGCGCCATCGCCGCTGCCTTGACGGGGCTGGGCGAAAGGGCCGAACCGCGGCCCCGGCGCTTATCGGGTCGCGTCACGACGAGGACGACCTCGTGACCGGCCGCGATCAACGCGTCAAGTGAGGGGACCGCCGCCTCGGGAGTACCGAGGAACGCGAGACGCATCTAGTCACCGAGCAGTTGTCGGAGTCCGTCGTGATCGTCACGGTTGAACGTCAGGCGACGCTTGCGCAGGGTACGTTTCGCCTCTCGGCGCTGCTCGTCGGTCAATCGTTCGACCAACAAGACGCCGTCTAAGTGGTCGCACTCGTGTTGGAAGATGCGTCCCTCGTACTCGTTGGTCTCAATGTCGAGTTCGTTGCCCGCTAAGTCGTAACCCCTGAGGTGCACCTCATTCGCGCGGACGATCTCCCAACTGAGCCCGGGTACCGAGAGACAGCCTTCTTCGTAGGTCCACTCGCCCGAGGTCTCCACGATGACCGGGTTGATGACGGCGTGAGGTCCCTCGCCCTTGTCGTAGACGAAGAGTCGCTTCTGGACCCCAATCTGATTGGCCGCCAGGCCTACGCCCGGGGCCTGGTGCATGGTCACGATCATCGACTCCACCAGGGCGGCGAGCTTCCCGTCGATCTCTTCCACCTCGGTGGTGGGGGTGGTCAGGACCGGGTCGCCGTAGGTGCGAATGGGCAGCGTCGTCACGCAACCACGTTACCGTGGCCCACTTGGACCCCTCGGCTCAGTTCACCGCGACGCGGATCTTCCCCGAGGGTCGCGGCGTCTCGCGGAGCGCACGGGTGAGCGTCCCGACGTCCTTCGCGCGTAACGAATAACCCGCCGGCGTCTCGATGACCTCAATCGACGTATCCGTCATGGCCGCGACGAAGTCCGCCGCTCCCTCGCCCGTCACCTCGGCACTGGCCGCGAAGGGTTCGAGTCCCAGCAACCGTGCCGTCTCAACGTCGTCCTCAATGATGCCGTCGAAACTCGCCGTTTCGATCGCGCGAAGTACGACGTCGTCCCCGCGGCGAGTCTGCAGCACCACGAGGCCACGACCGTCGCGACGCGAGCCCACCAGTCGGGCGGCCTTGCCCACCGCGGTAATGGCCGCACGTCGGGCGGAGTCTCGCGGGGCCAGCAGGTACTGGTCGAAGTCGACGAAGATCACGACCCCCGCTCGTCGAACGCGCTGCCAGGTCGCCTCGGTACCCACGACGACGCGCTCGAGGGGCACCGCCTCGTCGCTCGCGGCCGTGAGTTCACTCACGCTTCGCCCCAACTGGGCACTGACGTCGCGCGCCAACGTCGTCACGCCGACGCGCAGGCGCTTGAGATTCGTCGATCCGCACGCTCGACAAAAGAGTGCCCGAGTCTCGTGAGCGTCGGCGCAGGTGAGCTGTCCCTCCACCTCGAACTCGGCCTGGTGGCAGGTCGCACAGCGGGCCAGCTCGCCGCACGACTGACAGGCGAGGAGTCGTCCGCTCCCGAGGCGCTGGTGGATCACCACGACCGCCACGGCCTCCTCGCCCTCTAAGGCGCGATGCGCCGCGTCGAGCGCCCGGCGACTTAACACGCCCTCGTGGGGGTCGGCCTGGCGGCGGTCGATGACCTCGACCCGAGGCCACCCCCCGACGAGGTCCTCGCTCGTCGCGAAGGTGCCGCCATCGAGCAGCGAGGGCGAGGGGATCATCGAGGTCAACCACAGCGGCGCTTGGTCGCGGGCGCATCGTTCGCGTAGCGCGGCGACCGCCTCCCAGGTCGGCGACGCGCCCGAGCGATACGACTCGTCGTCGGCGTCAATGACGACGGCACCGGCGACGCGCGGCACCGGCGCGAGGGCCGTCCCGCGCGCGCCGATCACCACCGGCCATCCCGCCCTCGCGCGCTCCCACTGCTCCGGGGTCGCCACGGCGAGGCCGCGCTGTTCGAGTCGACCGGCCAGTCGCGTGGCCCAGCGCTCGTTGGGCACGAGCACCAAAAGAGACCCCTCTCGCTCGCGCGCGCTCTCGTAGGCGCCCAGCACCAACGCCAGCGGGTCGAACGTCGGCGCGAGTTGCCACACCCCGGGTGCGGCCCGCCACGCCACCTCGGCCACGTTGGCCGCGAGCGGCGCCGCGACGGGGGGCGTGGGTAGCACGCTCACCACGCGCGAAGGTGAGGCGGCCAAGAGAAAGCGGCTCCACGACCCGTACCACCGCTCGCCGGCCCAGCGCAGGAACGCAAGCGCGGAGGGTGGCGGACCGTAGCCGAGCCACTTCTTCACGGGCTTAAGGTCCGGGGACGGTACTGCTTCTTCGATCACCCAGCCGCGCACCGAGCGGTGGTTGAAGTCCACCCGCACCCGGTCACCCACCCCGACCTGAGCCGTCGCGTCAGTGAGCGCGTAGTCGAAGGGCCGGTCGACCGCGGCGACCTCGGTGATAATGCGAACCGCGCGGGCGGTCACTAGGTCAGCGACAGTTCCCGGCGAAGGTCGTCGAGGCGCGGCGTCTGCTCCCAGGCGAAGCCCTGGTCGGTGCGGCCGAAGTGACCGTAGGCGGCCGTGCGCTGGTAGATCGGCCGACGTAGGTCCAGGTCGCGAATGATCGCCGCCGGACGCAGGTCGAAGAGCGCGTCGACGGCTTTGGCGATCTTGGCGCGGTCCACTCGTTCGGTGCCGAAGGTCTCGACCAACACCGAGACCGGCCGCGCGACGCCGATGGCGTAGGCGACCTGGACCTCACAGCGCTCGGCCGCGCCGGAGGCGACGACGTGCTTGGCGACCCACCGCGCCGCGTAGGCGGCGGAACGGTCGACCTTGGAGGGATCCTTGCCGGAGAAGGCCCCGCCACCGTGGCGGGCCATCCCGCCGTAGGTGTCGACGATGATCTTGCGACCGGTGAGACCGGTGTCGGCGTGGGGACCGCCCAGGACGAACTTGCCCGAGGGGTTGACGAACACCCGCATCGAGGAGGTGTCGAGGTCACTCGGCAACATTGGTCGAATCACGTGGTCGATCACGTCGCGCTGGATCGTTTCGTGGTCGTAGCCGTCTTCGTGCTGGGTTGAGACGAGCACCGTCTCGACCCCGACCGGACGGCCCTCCTCGTAGGCGATGGTCACCTGGGTCTTGCCGTCGGGTCGTAGGTAGGGCACCTGGCCGGATCGTCGTACCTGGGAGAGGCGCATCGAGAGTCGGTGCGCCAGCCAGATCGGTAGCGGCATGTAGTCCTCGTTGTCGTTGCAGGCGTAGCCGAACATCATGCCCTGGTCTCCCGCACCGAGGGCGTTCAGTTCGTCCTCACCACCGAGGCCACTGCGGTGCTCGAGCGCGACGTCCACCCCGCCGGCAATGTCGGGGCTCTGGCGGTCCAGCGAGACCAGCACCGCGCAGTTCTTTCCGTCGTACCCCTTGGCGCCGTCGTCGTAACCAATCTCCAAGATCGTTCGTCGCGCCACCGCGGCGATGTCGACCACGGCGGTGGTGGTGATCTCACCGGCGACCACGCACAGCCCCGTCGTCAGCAGCGTCTCACAGGCCACGCGCGCCATGGGGTCTTGGGCCAGGATCGCGTCGAGCACCCCGTCCGAGACCTGGTCAGCCATCTTGTCGGGGTGGCCTTCGGTCACCGATTCGGAGGTAAAGAGCGTGCGATCGCTCATGAGGGGCCGTCTTCGAACATTGCAGCCACCCTAGCCAAGATCGCCACGGCGACCGCTTCTTTCGAGCGCAGCGAAACGCGCTCGGCCACCTCGTCGCGGTCCAGCAGGACAACCTCATTGGTTTCGTGCATGAAGCCCGCGCCCGGTGCGGCAACGTCGTTCACCACGAGCAGGTCGACACGTTTTTCTCTCAATTTCGCGCTCGCGTTGGCCATGACGTTGGTGGTCTCGGCGGCGAAACCGACGATCAACTGTCCGCGTTGGCGTTGCGCCACGAGTTCCGCCAGAACGTCGGGTGCGGGGGTGAATCGCAGTTCGGGTACGCCTTCGCGCTTCTTAAGCTTTTCCTTCGACGCCGTCAGCGTGAAGTCCGCGACCGCGGCGGCCATGATCACCACGTCACTGTCCAGCGAACGCTTCATCATCGCGTCGTACATCTCCGCGGCACTTTCGACCGCGACGACGTCAATCGCCCGTACGGTATCGAGGCTGAGGGGCAGTTCGACGGTCGAGACCAGCGTGACGCTCGCGCCCTGGCGCGCGGCGACTTCGGCGAGCGCGTAGCCCTGGCGGCCCGAGGACCGATTGGAGAGCACCCGCACCGGGTCGATCGCCTCGCGGGTGCCGCCCGCGCTGATGAGCACGCGGCGGCCGCTGAAGGGACCACGGTATCCCTCAACGATCGCCTCGACCAACGCCGCGATACGCGTCGGTTCGGGCAGACGACCGACGCCTTCGTCGCCGCCCGCGAGGGCGCCGCGCTCGGGCTCCATCACCATCACCCCGCGTCGGCGCAGCGTCGCGAGGTTCTCTTGCACCGAGGGCTGTTCCCACATCTCGGTGTGCATCGCCGGACACAACAGCACCGGCGCGCGCGTGGCGAGCAACGTCGCCGTCAAGAGGTCGTCGGCGAGTCCGGTGGCGTACCGCGCGATGAGGTGCGCGGTGGCGGGCGCCACCACGACCAACGCGGCGTGCTGGCCGAGGTAGGTGTGGGGAATGGGCGTCGTCGGGTCGCCGTAGAGGGAGGTGCGCGCCGGTTCACTCGCGAGCGCCGAAAAGGTCACGGCCCCGACGAAGCGGGTGGCGTCCGGCGTGAGTACCGGCGCGACGTAGTAGCCCTTATCGCGCAAGAGACGCAGGAGTTCGACCGATTTGTAGGCGGCGATNNTGCAGCCGCTCGTTCTCCAACTCGTCGACGGTGGGACGGTGAAAGAGGAGCTTGCCCTCGTAGAGTTCTTCCATCGCGAGGGACAGTGACTTGTTCGACAGTGACGTCACCTGCGGGGGGATCAAGGCGCCGTGGCCCGAGCCGAGACCGTTGTAGTACTCGTTGATCTCTCGCGCGCGGATCGCCGAGACCGCCACCAGAGTGAATTTGGAGTCGCCGACCTTACCGAGGAGATTCTCGATGGGCGGGTCGACCAGCGTGGGGCGTTCGGCCATAGTAATTAGTCCTTTGAGGAGGGTTCGCGTCGGTGCCGACGGAGTTCTCCCAGTATAGAGAGGATTTCCCCCGTCGCTCGCTCCACCTCGTCGTTCACGACCACGTAGGACGCCAGTTCGTGGCCCTTTTCGAGCTCCGCGGGGGCGCTCTCCAGGCGATCGGCGACGTGCAGGTCGTCGTCACCGCGAGTGCGCAGGCGCTCCTCGAGACGCTCCATCGACGGGGGCAAGATCAAAAAGACGACGGCGCGGGGCGTGCGAGCGAGCACCTGCTCGGCCCCTTGCACCTCAATCTCGAGCAGTACGTCACAGCCCTCGGGCGCGTCGACCTTCGGGGTGCCGTAGAGGTGGCCGTGGAACTCCGCCCACTCGAGAAAGGCGTCCTCGTCGATGGCCCGCTCGAAGGTGGCCCGGTCGACGAAGTGGTACTCATCGCCTCGCTCGCTCGGGCGCTGCTCGCGCGTCGTCCAACTCTTACTCAGCCAGAGATGCCCGTCCGCTTCCACGAGGCGACGCGCCAAGGTCCCTTTGCCTACGCCGCCCGGTCCGATGAAAACGACGACCAGCGGTTCAGCGAACAAGAGCTCGAAAAAGTTCGGCGCGCTGTTTGGGGCCGAGCCCGCGAATACGACGTGTCTTGGCGATCGAGGCGCTCTTCATAATGCGCTCGGCCTTCACCTCGCCGATGGCCGGCAGCGCGCTGATGAGGTCGTAGGCGCGCATCTGCGCGACGCACTCCTCGTGTGCCGCGAGGGCGAAGAGTTCCTCTAAGGACAACTCGCCCGACTTCACCAGACGCTTCACTTCGGCGCGTCGACGTCGATTCGCCACCGCCAAACGTGACGCCTCCACCCGCTGTTCCTGCGACAGTGAGGGCGGTGTCGGTGTCACGAGGTCAGACTACTCCGCGAAGTACGCAGCGTCTAGGGAGTGCTAGAGAGCGGCTAATAAGTCGTCGCGCCAACGCCGCGTGGCGTCGTGTAGACCCCGTCGCTCGGGGCCGGCGCGCAAGATATCGCGGGACACGCTGACCAGCACCGTGCCCTCTTCACATCGTTCGAACAAGCGCGCGACGTCCTGGGCGCCCGCGCCCTGGGCGCCCACCCCCGGGACGAGGTAGGGGCCGGCCAAGGTCGAGAGGTCGAACTCCGGTGCGTCGCGCGTCGCACCCAAGACGACCCCGAGCGATCCGAGGCCGCTGTCGCGGTGGTTGAGTTCAGCGACCCGACGCAATACCAGGTCCTCGACCCGGCCCCCGTCGGAAGTGCGCGCGCGCTGCAGCTCACGACCGTCCTCGTTCGACGTCGCGGCCAGGACGAACACGCCGCGTCCGCTGGCCCACGCGGCCTCGAAGAGCGGAGCGAGCGCGTCGACCCCGAGGTAGGGACTCGCGGTCACCGCGTCGACCGCGAGTGGCGAGCCGTCGCGCAACCACGCCTGGGCGTAGCCCTCGTTGGTGGGCGCGAAATCGCCGCGCTTCGCGTCCGCCACTACCAACAAGTCGGCGTCGTGGGCCTCGGTGATCAATCGTTCGAGCACGCGGAACCCGGCCGAACCGAAGCGCTCGAAGAAGGCGACCTGGGGCTTGATCGCCGCGACCACCCCACTCACCGCCTCTAAGACCGCGAGGGCGAAGAACTCCACCCCTTCGGCGTTGTCGCTTCGGTCCCACGCCTCGAGCAGCGCGCTGCTGGGATCGATCCCCACGCACAACGGACCTCGCTCCCGCAAACGTTCTTGTAATCGGACTCCGAAACTCTCACCCATGCGCCACTCCGATCAGTTCTTCGATATTCGACACGCCGTGCGCGAGCATCCACGCGTCGAGTTCGCGCGCGACGCGCCACGGTGCCCGGGGATCGGCGAAGGTCGCGGTTCCGACTTCGACGGCGTTCGCCCCGGCCATCACCATCGCCACCGCGTCCTCGCCACTGCTCACCCCGCCCACGCCCACGATCGGCGCGTCCGCGAACGCCTCGCGGCACTCGTAGACCGCGCGTAGGGCGACCGGCAAGATCCCCGGTCCGCTCACTCCCCCGCCCTTGTTGCCGAGCGTCGCACGACGCGCCTCGACGTCGATCACGAGACCCAAGACGGTATTGACGAGTACGAGGGCCGCCGCTCCACCGCGCAGCGCGGCGTCGGCGACCTCGATGAGCTGGGGCGTGTTGGGACTCAACTTCGCCCACACCGGCAGGCCGGCCTCGTGAGCCGCGCGGACGATCTCGTGCGTGGCCGAGGGTGAGTGCGCGAAGATCTCGCGGCGGCCTTCAAGGTTGGGACAGCTCGCGTTCACCTCCAGTGCCACCACGTCGGCGCCCCTCATCAGTCTCGCGGCCTCGGCGAACTCCGCGACGGTTCGTCCCCAGATCGACGCCACCACGTCGGCGCCCGTCGCGCGCAGTCGAGGTAGGTCGTGTGCGCGCCACGCCGCCACGCCCGGGCCCGCTAACCCGACCGCGTTCAACATGTGCTCACCCGACGCGGCCACGCGCGGCGGCGGGTTCCCCTCCCACGCGAACGGGGCGAGGGACTTCGTGACGACGGCCCCGAGCTCGAAGAGATCACCGTAATCCGAGAGCTCTTCGCCGTACCCGGCCGTCCCCGAGGCGGTCATCACCGCCGAGCGTAAGGCGACCTCCCCGACGTGCGTAGGGAGTCTGCTCACGCGTGGAGTTCTTGTAGGGAGTGCACTCGCCAGCCGTGCGCCCGGGTATCGGCGATCCCCTTGGCTGCCGCGAAGCCCGCATTCAACGTCGTGACGCAGGCGACCCCGTGCGCGACGCAGGCCGCGCGGATCTCGGCGCCGTCGGAACGGGCGCTCGAGCCCGAGGGTGTGTTGATCACCATCTGCACCTCACGGGCGGCGATCATCTTGAGCGCGTCGACCCCGAGGTCGCCGAGGCCGACCTTGCCCACCAGCGTGTCGACGCGTACGTCGTTCGAGCGCAGGAACCCGGCCGTGCCGACCGTGGCGGCGAGGCGGAACCCGAGCGCCGAGAGTTCGCGCGCGAGCGCCAGACCGGCGACTTTGTCACGATCCGCGAGGGAGAAGAAGACCTGGCCCTCGTCGGGCAGTCGCGTGCCGGCCGCGAGTTGGGACTTGGCGAAGGCGATGCCGAAACTCTCACCGATCCCCATCACCTCACCCGTCGAACGCATCTCGGGCCCGAGGACGGTGTCGACGCCGGGGAACCGACTAAAGGGCAGCACCGCTTCTTTCACGCTGACGTAGGCGGGCACCGGGGTCGAGTCGGGCACCACGCCGCGCTCGCGCAACGTCGCGAGCGTCGTACCCATCATCACTTCTACGGCCACTTGGGCGACCGGCACCCCCGTCGCCTTGGCGACGAAGGGTACCGTGCGACTGGCGCGCGGGTTCGCCTCCAAGACGTAGACCTCTTCGTTCTTGACGGCGTACTGGACGTTGATGAGCCCGACGACCCCGAGCGCGTCGGCGATCTTTTTCGTGTAGTCCTGCAGCGTCGCCACGACACCGACGCTCAGGGACTGGGGCGGCAGCGCGCACGCCGAGTCGCCCGAGTGCACGCCCGCCTCTTCGACGTGCTCCATGACCCCGGCAATGAAGATGCCGCCTCGCGCGTCGCGCACGGCGTCGACGTCGACTTCGATGGCGTCTTCTAAGAAGCTGTCGAGCAGAATCGGCCGGCTCTGGGAGACCCCGCCCTCTCGCGCGAGGGAACCGTGCGCGCTGGTGAGGTCGGCCATGACGCGCTGGAGTGCCGCGTCGTCGTAGACGATCTCCATGGCCCGTCCACCGAGCACGTAGCTCGGACGGATCAGGACCGGATAGCCCACACGTTTGACGACGGCGCGCGCTTCTTCCAACGTGAGGGCCACGTCCCCGGGCGGTTGACGTAGGCCGAGCGACGTGCAGATCGCCGACCACTGTTCGCGGTCCTCGGCGGCGTCTATTGCCGCAACCGGGGTGCCGAGCACGAGGGCGGGGTCGAGCGAGTGCGAGAGCTTCAAGGGGGTCTGACCACCGAGACTTACGATCACCCCCACGACGCGGGCGTCCCCGACGCACGCCGCGCGCTCGGCCGCGATGACTTCGGCGACGTCCTCGGGGGTCAGTGGCTCGAAGTAGAGCCGATCGGACGTCGAATAGTCCGTCGAGACGGTTTCGGGGTTGCAGTTGACCATCACCGTCTCGTAACCCATCGCGCGCAACGCCATNNATGCCCTGGCCGATGCGGTTGGGTCCCGAGCCCAGGATGATGACGCGATCGCGCGAGGAGGCGACGACCTCGCTGTCGTCTTCGTAGGTGCTGTAGTGATAGGGCGTGGCGGCTTCAAACTCCGCGGCGCAGGTGTCGACCGTCTTATAGGTGGTCACCACGCCGCGGGCCCGGCGCAACTCCGCCACGCGCTCGCTGGTGGATCCGGTGAAGTTGGCGATCTGGACGTCGGAGAAGCCCGACTGTTTATAGCGACGCCACTCCCGGGCGTCGAGGTGCTCGAGGTCCACCTCGCCCAAGAGTTCGGCTTCGAGTTCCACGAGTTGCGCGAGTTGGTGCACGAACCAGGGGTCGAGTCGCGTGCGGCGTGCGACGTCTTCTACCGACGCGCCGCGACGCAGCACCTGATGCAGCGCGAAGAGGCGCTCGGGCGTCGCCACCACGCACCGGTCCCACAACTCGTCCTCGGCGGTGTCGGCGAACTCACTGTCCTCGCCGAGGGCGAAACCGACGCGACCTTGTTCGAGTGAGCGCACCGCCTTTTGCAGCGACTCGGCGAAGGTGCGCCCAATCGCCATCACTTCGCCGACCGACTGCATGCGGGTACCCAGCTGCGGCGAGGAGCCCGGCAACTTCTCGAAGGCCCAGCGGGGAATCTTGGTGACCACGTAGTCGATGGTGGGCTCGAAGCTCGCTGGCGTCACGCGGGTGATGTCGTTCTCGATCTCGTTGAGGTTGTAGCCGACCGCGAGCCGTGCGGCGATCTTGGCGATGGGAAAGCCCGTGGCTTTTGACGCCAGTGCGCTCGAACGCGAGACGCGCGGGTTCATCTCGATCACCAGGCGCTCGCCAGTCTCGGGGTTGACGGCGAACTGAACGTTCGATCCCCCGGTCTCGACGCCGACGCGACGCAGGATCCGAAACGCGTCGTCACGCATCGCTTGATACTCAACGTCACTCAAGGTCTGCTGCGGTGCGACGGTGATCGAGTCGCCGGTNNTGCACGCCCATCGGGTCGACGTTCTCGATGCTGCAGATCACGACACAGTTGTCGGCCTGGTCGCGCATGACCTCGAGTTCGAACTCCTTCCAACCGGCGATGGACTTCTCGACCAAGATCTCACCTATGGGAGAGGCGTCGATGCCCTCCGCGGCGAGGCGCAGCAACTCATCGTCGCTGTAGGCGATACCCGTCCCGGCGCCGCCGAGGATGTAGCTCGGACGAATGATGATGGGATAGCCGATGCGTTGGGCGATGGCGAGGGCCTCGTCGATCGCGTGGGCGAACCCCGATTCGGGCACGGCCAGGCCGATCTCGGCCATCGCCTCTTTGAATCGCTCGCGGTCCTCGGCCGTCGCAATGGCCTCGGGCCGAGCGCCAATCACCTCGACGCCCAAGCGCTCGAGGTCCCCGCGGCGCACGAGCTCCATCGTCAGATTCAAGGCGGTCTGACCGCCGAGGGTGGGCAGCAGCGCGTCGGGCCGTTCGCGTTCGATGATGTCGAGCACCACGTCCGCGTCCAGGGGCTCGACGTAGGTCGCGTCCGCCGTCAACGGGTCGGTCATGATCGTGGCGGGGTTCGAGTTCACGAGCACCACGCGGTACCCCTCGGCGCGCAGCACCTGGCAGGCCTGCGTGCCCGAGTAGTCGAACTCGCAGGCCTGTCCGATGACGATCGGCCCCGAGCCAATCACCATGATCGAGTGGAGGTCGTCGCGACGGGGCACTAGAGCACCTCCAGCGTGTCGGTGCGCAGCAACGCCTCGAAACGTTCGAAGAGGTAGCGCGCGTCGTGCGGCCCGGGTCCGGCTTCGGGGTGGTACTGCACGGAGAAGCAGCGCTCCTCGGGCGCCGCGATACCCTCGATCACCCCGTCGTTGAGATTGAGGTGGCTCACCACGGCGCGGCTCAGCGAGCCCGGGGTAACGGCGTAGTTGTGGTTCTGCGCGGTGATCTCGATGCGACCCGTCACGAGGTCCTGCACCGGGTGGTTGCTCCCGTGGTGCCCGAAGGGCAGCTTGTAGGTCGTCCCGCCGAGCGCCGTGGCCAAGAGCTGGTGACCGAGGCAGATGCCGAAGACCGGTACCGCGCCGACGAGGTCTCGAACCACCCGCACCTCCTCGACCAGCGCCGCGGGATCGCCGGGACCGTTGGAGAGGAACACCCCGTCGGGCCCGAGTTCTTCGACCTCGTGCGCGCTGGTCGAGGCGGGTACGACGGTGACGCGAAAACGCCGCGCGAGCTCGCGCACCATGGTTTCCTTGATCCCGTAGTCGAAGGCCACGATGTGCAGATCACCCTCACCACGGACGTAGGGGGCCTTCGTCGACACGAGCGAGACGAAGTCGGCCCCGTCGGTACCCACGGCGGTGCGCGCCGCGGCGGCCACCTCCGCGGGATCGCCGTGGCCGAAGGCGCCGGGCAGCGCACCGTGGGCGCGAAGGTGTCGCGTGAGACGACGGGTGTCGACCCCGACGATCGCCGGCACGTCGTGCTCGCGTAGGAAGGACTCCAACGAGCCCGTCGAGCGCCAATTCGATGGGAGTTCGCTCAGTTCTCGCACCACCACGCCGCGGCACCACGGTCGCCCGGCCTCCTCGTCAGCGGCGGTGACGCCGTAGTTACCGATGTGGGGATAGGTGAAGGCAACGACCTGTCCCGCGTAGCTGGGGTCGGTGATCACCTCTTGGTAGCCCGATAGCGCGGTATTAAAGACGAACTCGCCGGTGGTCACCCCCGACTCCGGCAGATACCCGGCGGCGTAACCCTCGAAGACGGTCCCGTCGTGCAGGACCAAGGTCGCTCGGGGCCCGGTCACGTGAGCTGCCCCTCGCTGACGACGACCTGGCCCTTGGCCACGAGCGCTCGTACGCGACCGCGGAGTTCACGACCGTCGTAGGGCGTATTGGTGGCGCGACTCTGTAACGCCTCGCGCGATACGGTCCAGCGCACCGTCGGATCGAAGACCACGATGTTGGCGTCCTCGCCCGGGGTCATCGAACCACCGTGCGCGCCGTGCGCCGGTCGCACGTCGCTAGCTCGAAGTTGGGCGATTCGTGCCGGAGCGCGCGACAGCACCGAGAAGAAGCGTTGCTCGTTGGCGGTCTCGGCGCCCAGGGCCGAGAAGGTCAGTGACGCCGCGTGTTCGAGACCCAACATTCCCGGAGGCGCCTCGTCGAAGGGCAGGTCCTTCAGCTCGGGGGCGTGCGGCGCGTGGTCGGTCGCGACCGCATCGATCTCACCCGCGACGAGTGACGCGCGGAGTGCGTCGACGTCCTCAGCGGAGCGAAGCGGCGGGTGGACCTTAAAGAGCGGGTCGAAGGTGGCGAGCACGCTCTCGTCCAAGCTGAGGTGGTGCGGCGCGACCTCGCAGGTCACGGGGAGTCCCTCGCGTTTCGCGGCCAGCACGAGCGCGACCGAACGAGCCGTCGAAAGGTGCAAGAAGTGCAGCGGGCAGCCCGTCAGACGCACGAGTTCGATGTCGCGCAGCACCATCAACTCCTCGGCCAACGCTGGTCGACCGACCAGACCCAATCGGCTGCTCCAGGGACCTTCGTTCATGGTGCCACCGGCCGCGAGTTGTTCGTCTTCGCAGTGTTGGGCGAGGCGCACGTCGAGGGGCTTGGCGTAGCTGAGCGCCCGACGCATCACGGCGGGGTCCTGCACGCCGATGCCGTCGTCGGTGAAGAGTCGCACGCCCAGGGCGGCCATCTCGGCGAGCGGCGCCAGGTGCGAGCCGAGTCGTCCCTGGGTGATCGCCCCGGCGACCGCGACGTCAATTGGCGTCGTCGCGCCACGCGCGAGAACGTAGGCGACGAGCGCCGCGTTATCGAGAGCCGGCTCGGTGTTGGGCATCGCGACGATGGCGCTGTAGCCGCCCACCGCGGCCGCGCGCGCACCGGAGTCGATGGTCTCGGCCTCTTCGCGGCCCGGTTCGCGCAAGTGCGCGTGCAAGTCGACAAAGCCCGGGCCCACCCAGCACCCCTCGGCGTCGATGACCGTCGCACCCTTGGGCACTGCGAGGGAGTCGCCCACCTCGCTGAGTCGCCCGTCCTTGATGAGGACGTCACCGCGGGAACTCGAGGTCTCCCCGACCACGGTTCCCCCGCGCAGCAGAATCGTCGTCACGCGTCCACCCCCTTGGTACCGGCGATGCTCAGGTACAACACCGCCATGCGAATGGGCACCCCGTTGGTCACTTGACGGTCGATCACGCTCGCGGGAAGGTCCGCCGCCCGCGAGTCGATCTCGACGCCGCGATTTATCGGACCGGGGTGCATGATGATCGTCGAGGGCGCGAGCCGCTTCGCGCGCTCGAGCGTGAGGCCGTAGGTGGTAGTGAACTCGCGCAGCGTCGGCACGAACGAGCCCGAGCCGCGCTCACGCTGCAGCCGCAAGAGGCCCACGACGTCGGCCCAGGCGAGCGCGTCGTCGAAGTCCGCCACGGGGGTCACTGGCCAGCTCGCGAGATCGTCGGGTAGCAGGGTGCCCGGCGCCGCCACGCGCACCTCGGCCCCGAGGGCGACGTAGGCACTGACGTCACTTCGCGCCACGCGGCTGTGTCGAAGGTCACCCACCAGCAGGATTTTGAGCCCCCGAAAGAGCTCCGCGCCGGTCTCGGGTCCGCGGCTCCCTTCATGCTCGGCCAGGATCTGGCGGATCGTGAACGCGTCGAGGAGGCCCTGGGTGGGGTGCTGATGCTGCCCGTCGCCCCCGTTGATCACGCGCACGTGCGGCACGTAGCGACTTACCTGGAGCGCGGCGCCACTCGAGGAGTGTCGCATGACGACCGCGTCGATACCCAGGGCGTCGACGGTGGCGATGGTGTCGCGCAGGGACTCCCCCTTCTTCACGCTGCTCGAGGCGATCGCGAGTGACAACACGTCAGCACTGAGCCGCTTCGCCGCGGTCTCGAAGCTCAAGCGTGTTCGCGTCGACTCCTCGAAGAACAGCGACGCGACGACGCGACCCTTTAGGGCGGGAACTTTCTTGATCGTCCGTTGGTTGACCTCAACGAACGTCTCGGCGGTGTCGAGCACTTCAACGATCGCCTCTTGGGTGAGGTCGTTCAGTGACAGGAGGTTCTGACCGCGCAGCGAGGTGATCACGACGCGCCCCTTGATCCGATCCATACGCCCTCGAGCGTGGCGAGAATCGCCTCGTCGAGGGAGGTCGGAAGATTCTTGCCGACGTAGTCGGGGCGAATGGGCAGCTCGCGGTGACCGCGGTCCACCAACACCGCGAGTTGGACCGCGCGGGGTCGACCCCAATCGGTGAGCGCGTTGAGCGCGGCACGGATGGTGCGCCCGGTGAAGAGCACGTCGTCCACCAGCACCACGGTGCGCTCCGTGAGGTCGTGGTCGATCACGGTGCTCGACGATCGAGGCACCGGGTTAAGGGAGAGATCGTCGCGGTAGAACGATACGTCGAGGAGGCCCACCGGCACCGCGTCACCCGTGATCTCGGTGAGCGCCGTGGCCAGTCGGGCCGCGAAGGGCCCGCCGCCGGTTTGAAGGCCGATGAGCGAGACGCGCGACACGTCGTGATTGCGTTCGACGATCTCGTGGGCCATTCGCGTCAAGGCGCGTCCGACGTCCGCGTCCGAGAGAAGTTGACTCTTCGCTACAAAAGCGGCACCGCGCTCGCGGGTTCGGGCATCGCCTTCGTGTTCCATTGCTCTCCCGTCGTACGAACCTCACGGGATTCGCTTTACGACTCGTCTCGACAACTTTAGCAATCGCGAAGCCCTCCGGTGATCGGGCGCTTCCGGGTACGTTCCAGTCTTCCGCGCGCCGCGATCGGGCAAAAGCGGCTCAGTAGAGTGGCTGCGTGAGGATCTGGCGGATCGGGCTGGCCGCCCTGACGTGCTCCCTCGTCTTCAGCGCCTGCGGGACGAGCCACCCTTCGTCGACTCCCTACGTGGCGTCTGCGAACTGCAAAGTCAGCGAAACGAACGTCGACCTGGCGGGGTGCGACCTCGCGGGTCGCGACCTCAAGGGCCTCGACCTCGCATCGGACGACCTTCGTCGGGCCAATCTCGCTGGAGCGGACCTGGACGGTGCCGACCTCCAGGGTGCCGACCTCCAGGGAGCCACGCTCAAAGGCGCGATGACCAACGCGTTGACGGTCTGCGTAAATGCGCACTTCGGGCCTTGTACGCGTTCAGGTCTGCGCAGCCCCTGAATCCAGGCCGGCGCGTTCGCGGGGTGAACCTCGATCCTGCGAGGTCGCGATCGGTGGAGTCATCACGAGGCTCTTCGCTCGCGCTTCTCTATACTTTGGGCCGATAGTGGAAACCTGCGGCGAGAGCTCGGGTGACCACGATGAAAAGGGGTCCAGGGTGAACGGGACGCGAGGGCTGGGCGAGCGAGCACTGGCACCGCGCACTGTCACGCCGACGCCCCCGGGGATCACCCGACGGTGACCTACCTCAGCGCGAACTGGGGGTACCCGTGGGTCGCCGTGGCCGCGATCGCGGTGACGCTCATTCACGAACGCGGACTGCGCGCCCTGAACGCTCGCTCGACCAAAGAGCACGCCCTGGCGCGTCGACGAAAGATGTGGCTCAGTTACGCCGGCGTCGCGCTCGCGACGCTCAGTGTCATCTCGCCGCTGCAGTACTGGTCGATGGAGTACTTCTGGGTACACATGATCCAACACGTCACCGTCATGCTCGCCGCCCCGGCGCTCTACGTCGCCGGTGCACCCGTCGTCCCGCTACTCCACGCGATTCCCGTACGAGCGCGACGTCAACTCTTGCGCCGACTCTACGCGCGTGAGACTCCCCACCCCCTGCGACGCGTCGTGGCGGTCGTCTTCTCGCCGATCTTCGCGATCGTGTTCTTCAACGTTGTGATGGTCGTGTGGATGATCCCCCGCGTGTTCAATCCGGTCATGGGCGACCCGGTGCTCCACATCTGCCTCATGCTCTCGTCGTTCTTCATCGCCGGTGTGTTGTTCTGGTTCCAGTTCATCCCGTCGCACCCGTGGCAACCGACCCTCTCGCCCTTCGCACGCGTGGGCGCGTTACTGCTCACCAATCTGGCGATGACCGTGATCGCGATGGCGCTCAGCTTCTTCGCGTCGGGGCCCTTCTACGACATCGGCAACTCCATGTTGGGCATGGCGAATATGGGTTCGATGACGCCAACCACCTTGAGTCCACTCGCCGATCAGCAGATTGGTGCGGCCATCTTGTGGGTCTGCGGGGACTTCTGGTGCCTACCGGCGCTCGTGATGGCGCTGCGCCTGGTGTCGAAGAACGATGACGGATCGGGGACGATGGACCGGATCCTGCGCGGCCGCAATACGATCACGGTCGAGGAGTATCGGGCAATCGCCGCGAAAAACGCGACGCCCTAGGACCGAGTTTGCGTTCGAGTGACGATGTGCACTTAGGACGTTGTTTCGTCGGCGAGCGGGGCACGCGAACCCTGGCCGAGCAAGGGGATCAGGTAGCCAAAGAACGCGACGGAGACCCCGAGGAACATCACCGCCATCCCCGCCAGTCGCAACGAGTGGCTGTAACACAAAGCACCGCCAATCGCGCCAAAGGCCACCCCCCATACACCCACCTTCGCGCCAATTCGCTCGAGGCGAGAGGCGTCGGGATCGCGCACCACGACGAGCGCAATGGCGATCGCGGCCAGGCCCAACGCACCGCCGAGGACCGCGTGCGAGAGGTACAGTGCCACTCCCCGGTGGGTGGTCCATCCGCTCGGCCGACTGAAGGGCACGTACAACATCCCAACGAGGCCGAGCACGAACTCCGCCACGACGAGCGTCGTCATGATCACCCACGTTGAGTGCCCTATCACGGCGGTACTCGTGTCGAGCGTGACCGCGTCGGCTGGCGCGCGCACGTTCACCTGAGCTTTGAGGGGACTCACCGGGCGAAGCGGCGCGACGTGCACCAGCACGTTGTAGGTCGCCACCGCGACCACGAGATGCATCAACGCGAGCACGACCACCGCGCGCCCCGGCTCACCGCGCACCAACAGCCACAGATCAGGCAGCCACAGCGCCACCGTCACCGCGGTCGCGACACGGAAGAACACTCGTCGAGGTGCGTTCACGTATTGCGTCACGAACCACCACGCGAGAGCGGCACCGAGCACACCGACCAACGTCAAAGTGCCGTAATCACTGAATCGAAAGTGCGAGTAATGCTGGAGCGTCGGATACCGGTTGGTCGTCCAGCGCACCAGCACCGCGTCGCCTACGAGCGACGCTCCGGCGCTGAGCGCGGTGGCGGCGACGACGCGCGCTGGCGCGGGTGGCGCGTAGGGCGCGCGGGCGTCCAACTCCCGCGTCACCACGCGACGACGCATCGCCGGAAGCTCGACGCGACCGGTGGTGATGGCGTTCGTCGCGGACGGTCCGCGCGAAATGACGCGGATGAACGGGATCTGAATTCGCCGAATGGTTTCCTTCGAAGGCGTTGTCCCGCGATGAAATCATCACGGTCGTGACGTCCGTTCACGTCGTTCCCGAAGTGCCTTCGCCGCCGGGTTGACCAGGCGGGGCCCCGCCTTCCTCGTCGCGTCGCGTCGACTCCAATCGACGCACCTCGTCTTGCCACGCGCTCAACATTCCTTGGTACTCGGGGGCGATCGCCGGCTTGGTCGACGGCCGTCGCAAACGAAACTCGGGATGGAGAATCTTCCACCACATGTAGGTGGCGAACAGCCCGAGCAGGGGCCACTCGAAGACGTACGCCCAGCTCAACTCGTTGCCGCCTTCGGCCCGACGAAGTTCGAACCAGAACGCGCCCGCGCAGAGCAACAGGCCCACCACGAGCGTCGCGTGAGTCNNCTTCGTCGACGTCGCCCACGCTCGCAATTTACTCGCCCATCCGTCCCCGCCCCGGCGCTCCACGCGCACCACTCTCGCCGTCCATCGAGCACTGTTTCCGTGCTGGAACGTATGACTTGGGTCCGAAGAGGGTGTAGTAATTTTCTTTCAGAACGATGAGCGATGAGAACACGAACGGACAGCGGGTGGCCTCTCAGACGCTTGGGGAGCTGAGCGAGGAAGAGCGCGCCTCGGCCTTCGCCACCGCCAACGCCGCCAAAGCTCGAAGCGCCGCCTTTCACCGGGGGCGCGCTCCCGTGCCACCGAAGTTCATCATCTGGACCGTCGTGGCCGTCGTTTTGCTGGGTCTCGGCGGCGAGGTGGGCCAACACTTCTTCGAAACGATCGGCAAGGCACCGACGGTGACCATACCCACCTCTCCCCCAGTAAAGGGCACCCCCGCCGCGACGCCGAAGAGCCCGTCGTTGATCGCCCTGCAGGTCTATATGGGCCTCAAGGAGATCGGTACCGAGGTAGCGCCGCCCTTCACGCTCAAAACACCATCGGGTAGCGACTGGAGCCTCAAGAACCAGCGGGGCAAGGTGGTCGTGCTCGCCTTTTTCAACTCAATCTGCAACGACATATGCCCCGTCCTCGGCGAGGAGATCCGTGACGCGAGTCGGGAGTTGGGCGTCGAACGCTCCAAAGTGGAGTTCGCCATCGTGAACACCGATCCCAATCACCTCAAGATCTCGCCGCGCAGTGACGCGCTGACCGTCCCCGGGCTCAGTGGGGATCCTGCGGTCACTCTCCTGTCGGGAACCATCGCCACCCTCAACCCGGTATGGTCGGCCTACGGCGTCCGCATCCTCGTGGGCGCCACCGCCACGGAGGTGTCGCATAACAACGTGCTCTATTTCGTCGCGCCGAACGGCGATCTCAGCGCGTACGCCGCCCCCTTTGGCACCGAAAGCAAGACCGGCCGGTACTCTTTGGCGGCCTCGAGTCTCCACCTCTACGCGCGAGCAATCGCCGAAACCGCCGACAGTCTCGTCCCGTGAGTGACGACCTCTCGGACTTCGAAGTCGTCCCCTTCGACCCCGCGTCGATGCCGCTGTCGTCCCTGGGCATCGCGAAAGCGGTTTGGTATCGCCGCCCTTGGGTGCTCACGTTGCTCGCGTTGATCGTCATCCTCGCGATCTCGATCGTTATCGACCTTCCTCGCTCGACAACCACCGCCGAGGACGCCGCGTCGCAGAACTCCTCGATCAAAGAGATGAACACCGACCTCGCCGAGTGCACCTTCGCGGCGAATGAGTCGTTCAACTTCTACAACGCCAAGGTCGCCAAGCGCCTCACCCCCTCGGACCTGGCGCAGATTCCGACGCTCTTGGTGGGAGACCAGACGGCGTGTTCGTTCGCGAGCGAGCCCGTCTACGACCTGACGAACAATCTCCAGGTCGACGACACGACGGCGGGCAAGCACATCGATCGGATGCTGAGCGTGGTGGAGAAGTGGATCACCGATAACGCCCTCGCCGCCGTTGAGGACATTCAGTACTTGTTCGTGCACCCCGGCGACCTCGCGAAGGTTCACAACCTCGCCGCCCAAGAGACCGACCTCGCGAAGGATCGGCGAAAGGCGCTCGGCGACGAACGCGCCGCCGAATTGATTCTCAAGGTGAAGTTGGTACCGCTCAAACTGCCGACCCTCCCCCACCTGAACGGCGTCTAGGCCCGGCGAGCTCCACGTTGATCGACTCGGGCCGATGGGGTTGGGACGCTTCTTCACGCACTCGGCGTAGGTAAGGGTGCCGTTGAGCCATCACTCCGTGATTGGGTCGAACCGCTAACGTGCGCGGTATATGGAATCTCCCAAGGAGGGCCGGGAACACCCGAGCCTGGACACGAACGCGGTCATCAAGGGGTTGATCATCGCGATCGAGTACGCCATCGTCGCGAGTCTCTTGACGGTCGCATCAATCGTCCTGGTCCGTACGTTGATTACGTTCCTCAGCCACTGGGGGTCGTTTCCCCAAACCGTCGTCGCGGCCATCGACGGCATCCTGGTCGTCATCATCCTCTTAGACATCGCGCACACGGTCTTCGGGCACCTTCGAGCGTCCGTCTTTCCCGTTCGACCATTCCTCATCATCGGCATTCTCGCCGGAGTCCGGGACATCCTCAGCGCGTCGGCCCACCTGACTTTGAGCGGCACGCTCTCGCAAGAGCAGTTTCGAGATACCTTGATCTCCCTCGGGGTCGGTGTGGGCGTCGTCGTCTCGCTCTTACTGGGATTGTTGGTGCTGCGCTTCGCGACCCCCAGCGACGTCGACGTCACCAGCTTCTGACGTCGCTCACCGGAAACGAGCGGTCGCAACCCCTCTGCCGCTAGGGACTAGTTGGTACCGAAGAATCCCCGAGTGCGGTCCTTGCGAACCAGCTGATAGAGCTCTTCGTCGGGGTCCTCTTCGGACTGGAGCCACCGATAGAGGTTGACGAACACGATGGGGAGGAATCCCGCGGCGGCGATGAACCACATGAGACCGGTAGTCACCTGCTGGTCGGCCGCCCGAGATAACAGAGCGTGGCCGACGTGCGCGAATCCGTGGTACCACGTGTTCTGGGCCATTGCCATGAGGTAGGCGATCACCCACACCGTCCACATCGCGACCGCGGCGACGCCGATGCGGTACGGCCGAGGGGCGCCCGCTCGAAAGGGCGCGGAGTCAACGAGCTCGAGCCACAAGAACGCTCCTCCGGCAATCAACGTCAGAGATTCGACGACCGACAACCAGGGATGACGGATGAGGGCGTCCACCACGGGGGCGCAGCGCCACACGATCGCCTGGGCCACGAAGAGCGCCAGCAGAGCGATCGATCGCGCGTGCCCGTCGCGGCGCGCTTTTGCCTGGGCCCACCGATCAGCGGCGAGTTGACGTCGTGGTGCGACGAGTGAACCATCGTCGTTGACGTCGAAGGGCTCGTTGGACGTCAGGCCCAGCCATCGCCAGGGCCCGCCGGCCACTAAGAGGTACGGGACCACGATGGCGAAGAGACAGAACTGAATTGCCTGGGCGAACTCGTACTGCGTCGTCCAGCTGAGCATGGGGGGCACCAGGGCGATGACCCACAGAACGACACCACCCGCGACCTGGCTATTGCGTCGCCGGCTCCGACCTGAGGAAGTTGAAGGAGACTCCGCTCGGCTCACTCAGGGCCGTGGCGCTGGAAGAAACCCCAGATGATCACCCCGAACAGCGTTCCCAAGAGGATGACGAGCGTCTCAACCTGAGGGCCAATGTAACTATCGACTCCGAACATGACTACCACCTCACCTCTAGGAAGAACGCATCCACACTATTGACCATACGGTTCTTCCGCCGACTCATCGTCACAGCAGGTAAAACATCGCGAACATCAGCGTGCTGGCAATCGCCACGAAGCCCAAGAAGTACGTCATCGAGGCGACGTTCGCTCGAAATGACTGCGCCGAGGGGTGCATTGAGTACTCGGCGTTCTCCCCGCCGAGCTCCTTGCGGAGCCGCAACGCTCGAGCGAGCGTCGTCTCCAGCCAGTACACCACGATCGCAATCGTGAGCAGGTTGATGATGGTGTAGCCAATGAAGGTCGACGCGTACCCACTCGAACCGGGGTAGAAGGGAATCTTCTGCCACTCCCAGACCTGGAGGAAGAGTGCCAAGAGCGCCGCGCTCAGACCAACCCATCCGGCGATCATCCAATCGGCCGAGTTGCCTTTGCGGAAGCGACGCCGCCCAAAGATCGCCATGCCAGCGGCGAGCATGGTCAGCGACCAGATGGCCCACCCGTAGGCCGTGGGTCCCGTGACGTGATCGGGCCGCCACAACAGACCATTGTTACTGGAGCGGAGATAGAAGTAACTAAAGGCGAGTGACGCGATTAAGAAGGTGTACATGCCGATGAAGAGTCGGCCCCCGCTCCAGATCGATCCGATGTGTGCGCGAAGTTCGAACTCCCTCTCTTCGGGCGTGTCGCTCATACCGTGGGAATCCTTGATGATGTCAGTCATGTCGTCTCTCCCCACCCGCTACTGGTCTGCACTCGTACTGGACGACGGCGGGCTGGCACTGGCCGCCATCGTCGCCTGTCCAAAGTCGGCCAGGGCGGGCGCGCCCGGCTCGCTGTAGTGATACGGGTCGGTCATGATCACCGGGATGCGCTCGAAGTTGTAGATCGGGATCGGCGTCGCGGTCTGCCACTCCAGACCCAGTGAGTCCCACGGGTTCGCCGGTGACTTCTCGGGGCTGATGAACTGTGACCACATGATGTTGGCCACGAAGATGAGGAACGAGGCGCCGAGCAAGAACGCGCTGATCGACGAGAAGTCATTCAGCGTTTGTAGGTTCTTGGCGTAGGTGAATACGCGTCGCGGCTGACCCAAAAGGCCGATGATGAACATCGGGAAGAACGTGAGGTTGAAGAAGACGAACATCGTCCAGAAGTGCCACAGGCCGAGTTTCTTGTTCATCTTCTTGCCCGTCATCTTCGGTAACCAGAAGTAGAGGCCCGCGAAGAACGCGAAGATCAAACCACCCATGATGGTGTAGTGAAAGTGCGACAGCACGAAGAACCCACCGTGCACCGTCACGTTCACCGGCACGTCGGAGAGGAACACACCCGAGACGCCGCCGATGAGGAAGTTGAAGTACACGGCCATGCAGAAGAGCATGGGCACTTCGTATCTGATTCTCGCTTTATAGAGCGTTCCCATTCCCACCAAGAAGATGAAGCCGGTCGGAATCGAGATCAACTCCGTGGTCAACATGAAGAGAGGACGCATGTCGGGGTTGATGCCACTCTGGAAGAGGTGGTGTTGCCACACGAAGAACGACAGCAACGCGACACCAATCATGCCCGCCGCGGCGATGCGATAGGCGAAGAGCGGTTTTCTGGCGAACACCGGGAGAATCTCGCCCACGATGCCAAAGCCCGGCAACGCCATGATGTACACCTCGGGGTGACCGAAGAACCAGAACAGGTTCTCCCAGAGATAGGAGCTCCCGCCGTGTTCGGTCACGTAGAACGCGGTCTGGACGGTCTTGTCGAGGATCCCGAAGAGGCCCGCCGCGAGGAGCACCGGCGAGGCGAGCGTCAACAGCGCCGCGGTCGCGATGATCGACCACACGAAGATGGGCACCCGGCTCCACGTCATGCCCGGTGCGCGATAGTTGATGATCGTCACCGCCAGGTTGAACCCGGCCGCCATCATGCCAATTGAGATGATCGCGAAACCAAAGAGGTAGGAAATCATCCCGGGCCCCGCCTGGGTCTGCAACGGCGCGTAGCCCGTCCATCCCGTGGGGAATCCACCGAAGAAGAGCGCGGAGAAGATCACTAAATACCCCGCTGAGAAGATCCAGAAACTAAAGGCCTCAATACGCGGAAAGGCCATCCGGCGAGCGCCAATCATCAAGGGTACGAAGTAGTTTCCGAGTGGACCAACGACGACCGACGACGCCATCATCATCATGATCGTCCCGTGCTCACTCACGATCTTGATGTAGGTGTCGGCACTGAAGACGTGCACCGTGGGGTTGAGCAGCTCGGTACGAATGGCCATCGCGAGGAGACCGCCGGTAAAGAAGAACACGAGTACGCCGACGACGTACTGGATGCCGACGACCTTGTGGTCGAGGTTGTAGCGGAAGTATCGGGTCCACCCCTGGTACTCGACCTCCCCCTTCGCTTCGCGACCCAGCATCTTGGCGAAGGGGTAGTTGAGCGCACCGATGCCAATGAGCCAGCCGAGCACCATCAACGCCAGCGCCAGGAGGACCGCGATGGAGTTCTGACCGCTGTTGGCGATGTAGGGATACCCGCTCGCGATGTAGTTGCCCAGCCAGTGTCCGAGGATGTACCCCAGGAATCCCCCAATGATGGCGGTGCCGAGGTGCTGACCCAGGAGACCGTGTCGACGCAGTTTGGGTTGGGCGATGAAATCGGGTGGTCCGTCTCCCATGTCGTTCACTTCCGTGGGTCGTTCTGCGCTGATGGTCATCGCGCACTCTCCGTTTCCACTAACACTGACGCTCCACTGAGACTGCGAGTCAGGGACTTCACGATGGCTGCTTTGCGCCGTAGATTTCCACCGGGCTGTAGGGAGTCACGTTCCCGTCCGGGTAGTACCCGCCGGCCGCCCCGTTGGCGTCGGGCACGTAGGTCCACGCGAAGGGCGGAAGATCCTTCGTGTTCGCGGCGTTCGCCGCCTCGGTGGCGGTCGCCCACTTCTCGAAGGCGGCCTGGGATACGACCGTGCCGTAGTTGAACATCGCCCCGTGCCAGAGTCCACAGAGTTCACTACAACGGACCACGAAGTTGCCCAGCTGTTGGGTCCTCGTGAAAGCGACGTTGTTCTCCAGAGGATTGGCGTCCGCCTTCACTTCGAGTTGATAGGCCCAGAAACTGTGGATCACGTCGAGGGAGGTGACGTTAAAGGCGATGGAGGTGTCGTCGGGCAAGATGAGTTCGGGTGACTCGAACCCCCCGAAGGTCGGGTAGCGGTAGGTGAACTTCCACTGCTGGGCAATCACCTGAACCGGCAGGACGTCGTTGCTATTTGGTGACCACGTGCCCGTCCCGGCGAGAGCGGCCGTTTCGGCCTGAATTGCACCATGGGGGTACCAAATCGGGTTCGGCCCCTCGCCACCACCGGCGCCCTGGAGCACGACGAGCTCGACGATGCCGAAACAAGCCAGGCACACCACGACAACGGACGTGACGATGATCCACGAGACTTCGGTCCTCTTGTTGCCCCAGGCCTTCGGTCCGCCGACTGACTCCGGCGCGTCTTTCTTTTTGGCGTTCCAGTTAAACGCCGCGTAGGCGAGCCACTCCCAGACGCCAATGAGCACCGGCAAGCCGATGACGAAGAGAATGTTGAAGTCAAGTTGGTCGCCCTGTGCACTCGAGGTCATTCGCCCCGGTGGCACGTGCGGCCCGACAAGGAACCAGAACAACAGATCGGCGACGACCGATAACGCGATCCAGATGTAAACAATGCGGCGGAAGTGGTTCGTCTCGCCTTGAGTAGTCTCGGGCGCCATTAGCTCGCCACCACTTCCAACTCGCCACCCATGTAGTTCTGGGTCGACATTGCGCCCCCATTTCCGAAGAGATAACCGAGGGCGCAGGGCACGAAGCACTGCCAGTTGTAACTACCCGGCCCGGGTGTCTTGAAGCTGAACGTCTCGATGTTGTGCGGCGAGTTGAAGTGACACGGCGCCACCGCGCACGGGTTTCCCGCCACGCCGACCATGGGCACACTCAGGTTGAGCGCCGGAATTGCGAACGTGTGACCGACGCCGTTGCCGGTGTAGGAGTCGTAGACCTTAAAACTCTTCCCGTTCAAGGTGGCGTCGCGACCAATGGTGCCTTGGACCTGGCCCCACTCCTGGTTACGCAGCGGACTGCCACTGTCGTACTGATAGACCGTCATGTCGATCACGGTGTTCGCGGGAAGTTCCCAGGACGTGTCGTGATCCCACTTTCCGGTGTGGGGATTCTTCACGAGGTACGACACCCACGTGGGGTGATTGCCAAAGCCAATCGACCCGACCGTTTGTACCGTGAGGTGCACTGGCTGGCCCGCGGCCTGGGTGTCGGTGAAGTTCACGACACCACCAGGTACACCGGGTACCAGGAGTTGCGCAACGCCAAAGACGACCAGTCCCGCCACGACCAGGAAGGCCACAAGAACGACTGCGAGTCTCCCGCCCTTCGACATACGTAACTCCTCGCGACTAGGGGTCTCCCACTGAACTCCGAATTCAGGATATCCGGATTCTTAACTAATGTGCAGACTTGTGGACGAATTAGATAAGAAGATTCTCCGGATTCATCTGGGGCTCGTCCTCGCCGAGATTCTCTGCCTCGCGGGCTTCGCGTTCGAACTCTCTCGGGCCCTGTCGGGCAACGCCCTCTCGTGGGCGTACGTGTTCGAGTGGCCCTTGTTTGGGGGCTACGCCTTCTACATGTGGCGGCGCTTCGTGGCCGACGAGCAGAGGGTCGAAACCGGGGCCGGTGAGCTCGCCTCGACGCACCCTGGGGCCGGCGACGTCGCCGCGCAGGCGGCCCTGGATGACTATAACGAGTACCTCCGGCGGGTCCACGAGAAGCCCACGGAGTTTTCGGCGATGCCGAACTCGCGCCAACGCTGAAGCGCCCGCCAGCCACGGGCGAGGGAACGCTAGTGAAGCCCCGACTGGGCGAGCAGCGAGAGTAACTCGCTCTCGGTCGACTCCTGTCCCGCGACCCCCGAGAGCGGATCGTCCGGGACAATCCAGCGAATGTGCCCCGACGGACTGATAATGAACATGAAGTCAGAGTGGACGCTCATGGCGACGCCGGGTTCGTTGGACACGCTGATGCCGTAGTCGCGCCAGACGACCGCCGTCGCGGCCGGCTTGCCGGTAAGAAAGTAGAAGTTCGGCACCGTCGCCATGTCGTGAATCGCGATGAAGTGATGGACGTTGGCCAAGGTCTGATGGTCGGGGTTGGCCGCGACGGCCACGACGTCGATCTTGGCGTTCGCCCCGAGTGCCGTGCGGACGTCCTTCAATTGTGCGGCGAGTAGGGGGCAGTCCGTCCAGCACACGGGATCGAGGAACGTCAAGAGCGTGTAGCGCCCGGCGTGCTCGCCGAGCGTGTAGGGGTGGTCGTGCTGGTCGGTGAGCGTGAACGTGGCTGCGGGTGCGTTGACGCCGGTCACCGAGCCGTTCTGGGCGAGGAAGAGGGCCGGCTCGGCGGCCGAGACGCTGGCGACGCCCATCGAGACGACGGAGAACAACACCATCGACGAGGCGAAGGCCGCGACGACCGCGCCGGTGCTCGAGCGGAGCTCTTCGGGGAGGCGTCGCACGATTGGTGGTGCGCCACGCCACGCGGGCCTCGCGCACCACGAGAGCACCGCGAGGGGAATGAGTGAGTTGATATCAGTGCCCACCCCACCGAAGATCGCCACGTCCTCCCCGACCACCCAGAACACGACGCACCCGACGGCGAGGGTCACAAGGGGCCAGTTGACCTCGTGAGAACTCGCGTAGTAGAGACCCCCCGCACACGTCGCGAGCCAGAGGATGACGATCACGTTGAATCCACCCCCGAGGGTGCCCGCGACGTCGCCGACGTGTCGCACGAACCACGCCAGGCCGTGGGGCTGCGCGGTCTGGGTCATGGTCCGCGTCATCGCCACCAACGCGTTGGTGTTCCCGCCGTGCCAGAACTCGCTGCGCGGCAGACACTGCAACACCACCGCGATCGCGAGGAGCGCCGCGACCACGCGGAGCGTCACGACGGAGAACCAGCGGGAGAAGACCCTCGGGGACAGCGCAATCCACACGGCCGCAATGAAGTAGAAGAGNNGAGCCAGATCAGCGCGGCCCACCCCGCCGCTACGACCGCGGCGAGCCGTCCGAGCCCGGCGTTGGAGGCAATCAGCGTCAGGCCGATGCCGATTTGGATCCACGCCGTACCGGTCGCCAGCGCAATGGGGTGGGCGTTCCAGAGGTGAATCGAGGAGTACATGAGCGAGTGCAGCCACGACGGCGCTCCGGCGATGGTGGGCTGAACGACATCGTTCGCGAGCCCGAGGGGCATCTGGGGCTGGAACTGCAAGATTCCGTCAAAGAGCCAGATCGCGCCGAAGGCGAGGCGCAAGTAGGTGCGCGCTCGCGGCTCGCTGAGCCCCGCGGGCGAGAGATTGAAGTTGCTGATCCTCCCGAGCAAGATGACCCCGAAGAGGAGGATCGTCGCGATACCGATGATCCAGTACGCGCCCGAGACGAACAAGCTGTGGTGGAACAGTGCCACGACGATGGGGTTGGTGTTGGAGAGGTTGTTATGACCCATTCCCGGCATCGGGATCGTCCCCCTTTCGCTCAAGAACGATCGGCGCCACCGCGGAGAGCACGCCATTGACGAAAGAGGGCGAACCGTCGGTCGAGTAGGTCTTCGCGAGTTCGACGGCCTCATCGAGCACGACGGCGAGCGGCGGCGCGTCGTCCAAGGACAGCTCGCCCACGGCCAGGGTCATGATCAGTCGATCGACGAGCGCGATGCGCTCTAGGGGCCAATCGACGGAGAGCTCACCGATGAGCTCGTTGGCTTCTTCTTGGTGCGCGGCCGTCGAGAGTAAGAGGGCGACGGTGTACTCGTCCGGTCGGGTGTTGAGTTCGTTAAGGATCGCCGCGACCGGTCGCTCCTTGATGGCGGATTCGTAGAACAGCTCGAGGGCGCGCTCGCGAGCGTGGTGGCGGCGGCGACCGAGTTCGCTCACCCTACGCTCGGGTCATGTACTCACCGGTGCGGGTGTCGACCTTGATGGCCTCGCCCGGACCAACGAACAGTGGCACCTGGACCACGTAGCCCGTCTCAAGGGTGGCGGGTTTGCGCGCGCCCGAGACGCGGTCGCCCTGGACCCCCGGTTCGGTGTCGGCGATCACCAGTTCGACCGACGCGGGGAGTTCGACCCCGATGATCTCGTCGTCGTAGGAGATCAACATGGCCTTGCCCGTCTCCTTTAAGAAGTTCGTGGCCTCACCCAGGCTCTTCGAGCAGACGGGTACCTGGTCGAAGTTGGACTGGTCCATGAAGATGTAGTCGTCGCCGTCGCGGTAGAGGTACTGCGTGTCGCGCTTGTCGATGATGGCCTGTTCGAGTCGTTCGTCGGAGCGATAGGTGCGCTCAATCACCGCCCCGGTACGAGCGTTTCGCAACTTGGTGCGCACGAAGGCACCGCCCTTNNTCGTCGATCTTGAGGGTGATGCCGTTACGTAGGTCTGAGGTGGAGATGGCGGCCATGGGCCCGGGTGCCTTTCGCGATTCGTGCGCAGCCCAGTCTAGGCAACGCCCGCGACGCCCCTAAGCGCGCTCGTGCAGCGCCACCACCGCGTCGAAGGCCACGTCGTAGCTCTCGGCGCCAAACCCGGCGATTGAACCATCCACGACGCCCGCGAGGGTGGAGACGTGACGAAAGGGCTCGCGGGCGGCCGGATTGGAGATGTGCACTTCGATCTTGATGCCCTCAAAGTTCGCCAACGCGTCGGCCAGCGCCCACGAGGTGTGCGTGAGCGCGCCGGCGTTGAGCACGATCGCGGCAAAGGTGCCACGCGCGTCGCGCACGGCCTCGATGAGGTCCCCTTCGAAGTTGGACTGACGGTCCTCCACGGAGTACCCGGACTTTTCTGCCCGTTCGCGAAAGCGCCGCACGTGTTCATCGAGGGTCATCGTGCCGTAGATCTCGGGGCTTCGCGAGCCAAGTTGGTCGAGGTTCGGACCACTCAGCAGCAGTATCGCTTCGCTCACTGTCCTCCCTTGAACCGCGCGAGTGCGCTGCGCACGACCGTCTCATCCACGTCGTCGACGAGCGAGAAGCCCTCCGCTCCGGCTAGGACGAAGCGTAGGTCGTGACGCGCCTTCTTGTCGTGACGCATCGCCTCGATGAGCTCATCGTCGTCGTAGGAGTCCGGAAGGCGCCGCACGAGTCCCAGCGCGTCGAGCACCTCGTCGTGCTCGTCCACGACCTCGTCACCGACGCGCCCGAGGTCGCGGGCCAGTCGAGCCGCGAAGGCGAGACCGATCGCCACGGCTTCGCCGTGGCGTAGTTCCTCGGGGTCACGAGCGAGCGCGACCTTCTCCATGGCGTGCGCGAGCGTGTGGCCGTAGTTGAGCAGCGCCCTCGCACCCCCTTCCCGTTCATCACCCGCGACGAGTCGCGCCTTGAGGTCAACGGCTACCTCAATCAGTGTCTCGAACGGCGCGGTGCTGAGCTCCGTTGCGCTTCGTCCCTCGAGCAGCCAGCACTTCGCGACCTCACCCAGCCCGCTACGACGTTCCCGTGGACTCAAGGTCGCCAACACGTCCGTGTCGCAGAGCACCCCGAGGGGTTGGTAGAAGGCGCCGAGCAGGTTCTTGCCCGCGACGAGGTTCACGCCGGTCTTGCCACCGATCGCCGCGTCCACCTGTCCAACGAGGGTCGTGGGCACGTTGATGAGCCCGACGCCTCGGAGATAGCTGGCGGCGGCGAATCCCGCGAGGTCGGTGACCGCACCACCGCCCACGCCGACGACGACGTCGTCGCGGGAGAGCCGCAGTGCGGCGAGGGCCTCGACCAACGCCCCGAAGGCCTCGACGGTCTTGGCGGATTCGCCCTCGGGTACGACCACGACGAACTGATCGAGTCCGCCGTCAAGGTCGAACCAGGGTTGGGCGGCGAGCGACGCCGAGGTCACGAGTGCGACGGCCTTCGCCCCGGGGGCGCGCGCGTCGATGAGCGCCTTGAGGTGCCGGCGCGCGCCGGCTTCGATGACGACGTCGTAGCGTCGCTCGCCGAGCTCGACACCCAACTTCACGGTGTCACGCTCGTCGCGCGATCAATGACGCGTTGCACCACGTCCTCGAGTGGGCCCGATGTATCGACTCGCGCGCGCGACACCGCCGCGTACCACGCCTCGCGCTGGACGCGCAGGTACGCCAGGCTCGCGCGATGATCGTCACCGAGCAGTGGCCGATCGCCGTCGCCGACGCGCAGGAGCAACGTGTCGTCGTCACTGTCGAGCCACAAGGTGTTCTCACGTTCCAACGCCGCGCGCGCCGTCGCGGTCGTCACGATGCCCGCTCCGGTCGCCACGACCGCGTCCTCGGCCAATGCACCGCTCAAGGCGGCGAGTTCTTGTTCGCGCAACGCCGGTTCACCGCGCTCACGCAGGAACTGCGCGGCGGGGACGCCCACGAGGCGGGCCAGTTCGTCGTCGGTGTCAAGGACGCGACAACCCCACGCGTCGCCGAGCGCCCGAGCGAGCGTCGTCTTGCCCGCGCCCGGCAGTCCGACGAGGACCAGACGGGCCACGGGCTACTCCTCGCGGGCGGCCGAGGCGGACGAGCCCAGGTTCGCGACGTAGCCGTCGTGGTTGCGCACGAACTCCTCCACCGAGTCGCCGCCGAACTTGCGCAGCGCCTCATTGGCGAGCACCAGGGCCATCATGGCTTCGGCGATGACGCCCATGGCCGGTACCGCCGTGACGTCGGTGCGTTCCTTAAAGGAGACGGTCGAGGCGCCCGTCGCCACGTCGACGGTCTCGAGGACCGGTCGATTGAGCGTGGCCAGTGGTTTCATGGCCACCTTGGCGATCAGAGGCGCCCCCGAGGTCATCCCGCCCTCGAGCCCACCGGCGTGGTCGCTGCGCCGCACGTACCCGCCGCCGATGTCGTAGGTCGCATCGACCGCGATCGCGTCGTGGGCCACGCTGCCGCGCTGGCTCGCCTGCGCCATCCCGTCACCGATTTCGACGGCCTTGACGGCTTGGATGCTCATCAGCGCCCCGGCCAAGAGGCCGTCGAGTTTGCGGTCCCAGTGCACGTAGCTACCCAGTCCGACCGGGACGCCGTAGGCGATCACTTCGACGATGCCGCCGAGCGAGTCGCCCTCTTTCGCCGCCGCCTTGATCTCGGCGATCATCGCCGCTTCGCTCGACTCGTCGAAGCACCGCACCTCGCTCTCATCGACTCGGGCGAGGTCCTCGGGCCCGGGCCGGCCACCGGTCGATGCGACCGTGCCGATGCGCACCACGTGAGAGACGATCTCGACGCCGATGGTCGCGAGCAGGGACTTGGCGAAGAATCCGGCCACCACGCGGGCGGCCGTTTCGCGGGCGCTGGCGCGTTCGAGGACGTCGCGGGCGTCGTCGAAGGCGTACTTCTGCATCCCCGCCAGATCGGCGTGACCGGGACGCGGTGCGGTGAGTTTCTTGTTCGGTGTACCGGGCGCGGCCGACATCTCTTCTTGCCACTTGGGCCACTCCGAGTTGAGGATCTCGATCGCCACGGGCGAGCCGAGGGTGCGTCCGTGGCGCACGCCACCGATGAGGCGCAACTCGTCTTGTTCGAAGCGCATACGTGGTCCACGGCCGTAGCCCAAGCGGCGGCGCGCGAGTTCGTTGGCGACGTTCGCCTCGCGCACGTCAATCCCCGAGGGCAGTCCTTCGATGATGACGCTCAGTGAGGGACCGTGACTCTCACCGGCCGTGAGAAAGCGCAACATCGTTCAATTCTACGTTGCGGCGACCGCCGCCCCTACTCCGCGGAGTAGAAGGGGTTCTCGCCCGAGGCGTGGTCGGTGACGTCGAGGACGCTCGCCAACTCGGGGATCGCCTCACGCAGCATCGTCTCGATGCCCTGGGACAAGGTGAGTCGACTCATCGAACAGCCCTGACATCCGCCGGAGAGTTTGATGTAGGCGGTCTTGGTCTCTTCGTTCATCGCCACCAAGTCGGCGCGGCCGCCGTGGGAGGCAATGGAGGGATTGACCTGCTCTTCGAGCACGACCAGCGCCACCGAACCCAAGGGTCCACTGACGCCGAGTTCGAGTATCTCCGGTGGCAGACCGGGATTGATCTCTTCGGGCGTGGGGCTGTTGGGGTTGACCAACACCAAGCCGCCGCCGCCTTCGTTGGCGAACTCGAGTCGGCTGCCCCGGAGGCGATCGACGCTCGCCGCCGGCACGACGATGGTGACCTCGCCGTCGCGACCGATCGCCGCGTCGTCGGGCGCCAAGTTGAGTTCGGAGAAGTAGAGGTCGTAGGAGTAACCCGCGCCGCGCGTGCCGGTCACCTCGACCCACAGCGCGAGCGTCTCACTCGGCGTCTCGTTACTCAAAGCGTCGATGACGACGTTGCGAGCCTCCTCGGTGAGGGTCAGTACGTCGAACGTGTCTATCGAAGTCATGTGCGAAGTCTAGAGGTGGCACCCTCGAGGTGGCGCGCGAAGTAAGTTTTCCTACGTGACCCCCATCCCCCGCGACGCCCACGAGTGGCTGAGTTTCGAGGACACCAAGCGCGAACGCACCTGGATGTTCGACGTGACGTTCTTAGAGAGCAACTGGACGTGCATCTTTGGCAACGGGTGTCAGGGGGTCTTAACGGGGGCGTCGCCCGAACTCGTCCAGGGATGTTGCAGCTACGGCGCACACTTCACCGACGCGAAGGACCAACGGCGCGTGGAAAAGGCCGCCACGCGACTGACCGACGACCAGTGGCAGTTCCGGGCCAAGGGCAAGAACGGCACCACTCGCGTGAAAAAGAACGGCGAGATCGTCACCCGACTCGTCCAAGACGCCTGCATCTTCTTGAACCGCCCGGACTTTCACCGCGGTCCCGGGTGCGCACTGCACGTGATGGCTATCGACAACAAGGAGAGCTACATTCCCCTCAAGCCCGAGGTCTGTTGGCAACTGCCCCTTCGTCGCGACGACGAGGTCCTCGACGACGGTCACGTGATCACGCGAATCTCCCAGTGGGATCGGCGCGACTGGGGACCGGGCGGTGCCGAGTTCCACTGGTGGTGCACCGAGTCCGCGTCGGCCTTCGTCGGTAAGACGCGAGTCGTCGACTCGATGCACGACGAACTCGTCGCGATGGTCGGCGAAAGCGTCTACGGCCGGCTGCGCGACTACTTAGATACGCGCGCTACCCAACCCAAGGCGACGCGACTCGCGCATCCGGTACTACGGCGCAAGTCCTAGCTGGTACTAGCCCTCGGCGGCGAGCGGGTCCTCTTCGCTGAAGGTCACGCGCGGCAGTGATCCCAAGATCTCGTCGTAGCGATCCTCTTCGGCGAGACACCACTCGGCGTGCACGTCATCGGGCGCGGCCCCGCATTCGGCGCACGTGGTGGCCCGAGGACCGGTGGAGCGCTTGAGTTCTCGAGCTTCAACAAAGCGGCGATGGCGGCCCTTTTTCACGTCAACTCCTCACTAGTCGCGGGCCAATACCTGGCGGCGACGACAACCCAAAAAGACCGAGTTGAGTATCCATACTACCAAGTCACACCTCGATTACACCCTCTAGCATCGCCTTGTGAGCCAAGCCTTTGACCCCAACGAGATGATCCTGCGCTTCCGGGAGCGTGCCGACGCCGTCAAACGGCGAGGGCTGCCCCCGGTCGAGGGACCCGAGCGCCTTCGCTTCATCGAGGCGGCCAAAGTCGACTTCCAGGACTACGCCATGCTCGGCGACGCGACCGCGACGTTAGAAGACGGGATCTTGCGCCTGGAGATCGACCTGCGGCCCCCGACGGACTAACTGGCGACGACGCTGGCCACGCGCGCGCGGGCCTCGGCGAGCTGCGCCGCGCCCAACTCGAGGAGCGAGAGCGCCCTCGCGCGCACCGCGGCGTTCGTCGACGCGTCGTAACACTCGGTCGCGCCGGCGCCGAGGTTGCCGTAGGCCTTGCTCAAGAGATTCGTCGCCTGCTGATCGGGCGTGGGGAGGTCGTCGTTGGCACTGAGTGAGTCGTAGTACAAGACCCCACAGACGGTGTGGAGCACGAGGGCGGTGCTCGTCGAGTCGTCGAGCGCGGTGACCGAGTGCGCGGCGTCCACGCGCAGGGTCCTCGAGGTTGCGCTGAAACTGTTCTTCGAGGTCCACCCCGACATCGCCGTGGACGCACTCACCGTGCCGCACGCGCTCAGTATCACCCCGGCGAGAAGTAGCGCGCCGAGCAGTCGGATCACGCCACGACCAGCAGGTGGAGTTGACGAGCGCCACGACGTAACACCACGTAGCGCCCGTGTAACGCGTCGTTCACCGAGACCCGCGACGACGCGTCGGCGCGCACGTTATTCACGTAGACACCGCCTTGTTCGATGAAGCGTCGCGCTTCGCCCTTGGACTTCGCGAGGTGACTCGCCACCAACAGATCGACGGGATCGACGCCCGCGGCGAGGTCCTCGCGCGACCACGTCGAACTCGGCGCGTCCTCGACCACTTCGAGCAACGTCGCTTCGTCGAGCTCGGCGATCGACTCTGAGAACAACGCTTCACTCGCTCGACGCGCCTTGGCGGCGGCGTCCTCGCCGTGCACGAGGGTCACCACCTCTTCGGCGAGCGCGCGCTGCGCCCGTCGCTCGCCGGGCACGCTCAACGTCGCCGCGTCGAGCTCGAGGATCGCCTCGTGATCCAAGAACGTGAAGAAACGCAGCAGCTGCGGCGTGCTCGCGTCCTCGCTGTTCAGCAGGAACTGGTACATCTTGAAGGGCGAGGTGCGCGAGGCGTCTAACCACACGTTCTCCCCGGCTTCGGACTTGCCGAACTTCGTCCCGTCGGCGCGCAGTAACAACGGTGAAGTGAGCCCGTAGGCGACGTCGCCGGTCTCTTTGCGCACGAGCTCGCACCCCATGGTGATGTTGCCCCACTGGTCGGAACCTCCGAGTTGTAACGAACAGCCCTCGTCGACGTGGAGCCGCAAGAAGTCGTAGGCCTGCAGGAGCATGTAGGCGAACTCCGTGAAGGAGAGTCCGACGTCGTCACGGTCTAGGCGACTCTTGACCGACTCCTTGGCGATCATCTGGTTCACCGTGAAGTGTTTGCCGACGTCGCGCAGAAAGTCCGTGAGGCTCACCGTCGTGAGCCAGTCCGCGTTGTTGATGAGCTTCGCCTGCGCGGCACCCGCGGCGGGCGCGAAGTCGAGGAGTCGAGCCATCTGCGCGCGAATGCCCTCTAAGTTCGTCTCGAGTTGCTCCTGCGTGAGCAGCGGCCGCTCGCTGTCTTTGAAACTGGGGTCGCCCACCAGTCCCGTCCCACCCCCCGCCAGGGCGATCGGGCAGTTCCCGGCCAGCTGGAAACGGCGCAGCGTGCACAACAACATCAGGTGACCGAGGTGCAACGAGTTGGCGGTCGGGTCGAAACCGGCGTAGGCGGTGATCGTGCCCGCGTCGAGGGCGGCAAAGACCTTCTCGTCGGTGACCTGGTGAATCAGGCCGCGAAATCGCAAATCATCGCTGAGTTTCATCCGTTCAGTCTACGAGTGGGGCGCTAGAGGAAGCTGTTGGACGCCGGGTAGTGCACCTGCAGCCACACCACGAAGGAGTTCCACCATCCCGTTATTTCGAGCACCCCGATGGCGATCAGAAGAAGACCGCCGATGACCCCGATGACGTGCGCGTGTCGCCGGAACCACGTCGACGCGGTCGCCGCCCACTCCGTGGCGATGGCGGCGACGACGAAGGGGATCCCGAGCCCGAAGCAGTAGAACGCCACCAGGATCGAACCGCGTAGGGCCGTCGCACCCGAGGTCGAATCCTCGAGACCGATGATCGCGACGAGCGTGGGTCCAATGCAGGGAGACCAACTCAGACCGAAGGTGAAACCGAGCGCGGCGGCGCCGATGACCGTGGCACTCGGTAGGCGATGCACGCGACGTTCGCGAGAGAGCCACGACGAGGGCCACCAGCCCGCGAAGAAGAGGCCGAGACCAATGGTCACCGCTCCAAAGATGACCTCGAAGATCCGGTCGTGGGACTTGAGCGTGGTGCCGAAGGCGCCAAAGAGCGCGCCGAGGCTGACGAAGACGAAGGCGAAACCGAGGATGAATGCGATCGAACCAAGGACTGCCCGACCGCGTCCCGAGCGCACCGCGACCTGTCCGTTGGCACCTGTGAGGAACGCGAGGTACCCCGGGAGCAGTGGCAGCACGCAGGGCGAGAGGAACGAGACGAGTCCCGCGGCGATGGCCAAGGGAATGGCGAGGAACAGCGACGCCGGGAGGCCGTTGGCGATCACGGCTCGAGCAGGGACGTCGCGGTGGCGTTCCACGACTCGTGGAGGCGGACGTTCTCTTGCCTCGTGGGGACGAGCGCCACCACGACGCTCAGACCTTCGCTCGAGAGTCCCTTCTCGATGGCCGTGGTGAGTTCATCGAGGGTCGATACCGTCGTCGCCTGGTGACCGAAGGCCGCCGCCACCGTCTCGAGGTTGTGCGGTCGTGGGGTCCCGAAGAGTTGTTCGAATCGGTCCGTCGCGAGGGCGGTGGCTTGAGGGAGGAAGGAGAAGATGCCGCCGCCGCGGTTGTCCACCACCACGAGCACCGCCGTGCCGCCGGCGGTGCCGAGTCCCTCGACGAGACCCGACACGTCGTGCAACATCGTCAGGTCCCCGACTAAACCGAGCGACTTCGCCCCGGCCCCGACGCCCAACACGGTCGAGACGACCCCGTCGATACCGTTGACGCCACGGTTAGAGAAGGTCGCCGCCACTCGAGCCGGCGCCCACCACTCGACGTCGCGCACGGGCATGGAGGATCCCACCACCAGCGGCACCCCCGTCGCCGCACTCACCGCGACCACGGCGCGCGCGACGAGTGGCTCGTTGAGTTGACTGGCCGCGGCGTCTTGGCTCTGGAGCCACGTTTCGACGGCGTCGGACGCCGTGCGCCACAGTTCCGCGTAGGCCCGGTCACCCGAGAGTGGCGCGTCGCTGTGGTGCGGGAGTCCGGCGTAGGCCTCACTGATCAGGTGGTCGGGGTCGGCCACGAAGCCCGCACCACTGAGGCTCACCGTGCGCGTGCCCCACGCGCGCAGTTGCTCACCGAGGACCTTCGACGCCGGTAGTCCGCCGAGTCGCACGACGAGTTGCGGTCGCGCGCGTTCGACGAAACTCCTCGAACGCAACAAGACGTCAAAGTGTGCCGTCGTCCCGCGCGAGGTCGCGTCCCCCACGACCACCCAGTTAAGACCGCGGCACTCGGTGACGACGTCCGCGCTGACCCCGCGTCCCACCACGCAGAGCACCGACTGGTCCTTCACGTTGAGGGCCGTTATGTAGGGGAGGTCCTCGGGGAGCGATCGCAGCGACGGTGCCTCCGTCGCGCGCTCGGGCAGGGCCAGGGGTTCGGCGATGAGTGGCTCGACGAACGCCGCGTTCAAGTGCACGGGACCCGGTGCCGCCTCCTCGCCCGACGCCGATCGCCAGAGCCGCGTCGCCAACGGTCGCCACGCCGTGGCCATCTCGGGTCGGGCGACCCCGGGCTCTTCGAAGGCGCGCACCATCGATCCATAGAGATGACCCTGATCGATGACCTGGGGGGCACCCACGCCGTGCAGTTCGGGCGGACGATCAGCCGTCATGATCAACAACGGCACGAAGGACAGGTCCGCCTCGGCCACGCAGGCGTGGAGCTCCGCGGCCGCAGTGCCGCTGGTGACGATGACCGCCACGGGTCGTTCGCTCGCGAGCGATCGACCGAGCGCGAAGAACCCGGCGCTTCGTTCGTCGAGACGCACGTGCAGCGTGAGCTCGGGTCGCGCCGAGGCGGCCAGCGCGAGGGGCGTCGAGCGCGAGCCGGGTGAGAGGACGACGTCACGCAGCCCCAAGTGGACTAACTCATCAAACAGCGTCGCCGCGAACGTGGCCTGCGCCTGACTGGCGCTCGGTACGCTACCTGACAATGTCGCTCCTCGGTCTCCAACGTGTCGGCTCTGGTCCGGTGCTGGTGTGGCTGCACGGCTTCACCCAGACTCGGGATTCGAGCCACGTCTTCCTCTCCATTCTGGCAGGAACCCACGACGTGGTGACCATCGACCTCCCGGGTCATGGGCGCAACGCGTCGACCTCCGCCTCGCTGCCCGAGACGGCCGATCTCCTGGCCGACGTGCTGCCCGTGGCGCCCTTCGTACTCGGTGGCTACTCCTTCGGTGGCCGCGTCGCTCTTCACCTGGCGCTCGCCCACCCCGAACGACTCTCGGGACTCGTGCTCTTGAGTGCGACCGCGGGCCTTCGCGAGGAGGATGAGCGTGCGGCGCGTCGAGCGCGCGACGAGGCGTTGGCCGATCACCTCGAGGAGGTCGGCACCGACGTGTTTCTGAGCGAGTGGTTGGCCCAGCCGATGTTCGCGACGTTGCCCGACGACCCGCGAGAGCGCGCGGCCCGGAGCGTCGACGCCTCGGGCCTAGCCAACTCGCTGCGCCACTCCGGCACGGGCACGCAGCGCTGGTTGGGCGAGGACGTGGCGGGGCTAGCGATGCCCACACTGGTACTCGCCGGGGCGACCGACGAGAAGTTCGTCCTCGAAGGCCGTCGTCTGGCCGACGCGATCCCCCGGTCGAGTCTCGTGGTCGTCGACGGTGTTGGTCACGCCGCGCACGTAGAGGCGCCCGACGCGGTCGCGACCCTCGTGCGCGAGTTCTACCCCCAGTAGGCGTGGAGCGCGAGCAAGACGGCTAAGAGCGCACCGAGTTGGAGCTGCGCTCGCGCCGAGTACTTCAAGAGAACAAGCAACTCCCGTCCGCTGCGGGGGGAAAAGACGAACCGCAGCGCGGGTGCGTAGACGGCGAGCGCGACGACGGCGACGACGACCTGTCGGGCGAGCAGCGCGCCGAGGGCGACCCCGAGCACGCACACGACGTAGAGCCAGGACGCGCGACGGCGACCGAGACGAGCCGCCAGCGTCTTCTTGCCCACCGCCCGATCGCCCTCAACGTCGCGCAGGTTGTTCGCCTCTAAGAGCGCGCACGCCATGAAGCCCGTCGCGACCCCGAGCCACCAGGCGCGCGTGGGGATAAAGAGGTGTTGGCAGTACGCCGTGCCGACGGTCGCTACGAGGCCGAAGTAGAGGAACACGAAGAGCTCGCCGAAGCCGTAGTAGCCGTAGGGCTTTGGACCACCGGTGTAGAGCCATCCGGCCAACACCGCACTGACGCCGATGGCGACAAGCCACCACGAGGTGCGCCCGGCCAGCCACAGTCCCGCCGCCGACGCGACCGCGAAGAAGAGCCAGGCGGCCCGTCCCACCAACTTGGCGGGCACCAACTTCGACGCGGTCAGTCGGAACGGACCGACGCGCACCTCGTCTGTCCCGCGTACGCCGTCGGAGTAGTCGTTCGCGTAGTTGGTGCCGATCTGTAGAGCCAGCGCGATGACGAGACACAACAGCGCGTTGAGCCAGTTGATGGCGAGTGGTCGAATCAACAACACCCCCACCGCCACCGGCACGCCCGCGGCGGGTAGGGTCCGGGGTCGCGCGGCCAGCACCCAGCGCTGCACCGGCCCGGGGGCCACCATCACGGGCGTTTGGGGAACTTCGAGAAGTCGGGTTTGCGACGTTCGAGGTAGGCGTTGCGACCTTCCTGGCCCTCTTCGGACATGTAGAAGAGCATCGTCGCGTCGCCGGCGAGTTGCTGCACGCCGGCCAGTCCGTCCTCGGCGGCGTTAAATCCCGCCTTTAACATGCGCAGCGCGATTGGCGAGAGGGTGAGGATCTGTCGACACCAGGCGATGGTCTCGGCTTCGAGGTCCTCGAGCGCGACGACGGTGTTGACCAGTCCCCACTCGAGTGCCTGTGCGGCGTCGTACTGACGACAGAGGAACCAGACCTCCTTCGCGCGCTTGAGCCCGATGGTGCGCGCGAGCAGCGAGGACCCGTAGCCACCGTCAAAGGAGCCCACCCGCGGTCCGGTCTGGCCGAAACGGGCATTGTCGGCCGCGATGGAGAGGTCGCACACCAGGTGCAAGATGTGACCGCCGCCGATGGCGTAGCCGGCGATCTGGGCGATGACCGGCTTGGGCAGACGACGGATCTGGATCTGGAGGTCCAAGACGTTGAGGCGTCCGACGCCCTGGTGGGCGACGTCGTCATCACCCATGTACCCGTCATCACCGCGAATGCGCTGGTCCCCACCGGAGCAGAAGGCGTCGGGACCCGCGCCGGTCAAGATGATGACCCCGACCGTCACGTCGTCGCGGGCGCGCTCGAAGGCGTTGGCGAGTTCGAAGAGGGTCTGCGGGCGAAAGGCGTTGCGCACCTCGGGTCGATTGATGGTGATTCTCGCGATGCCCTCGGCGACCTCGTAGATCACGTCGCGGTACTCGCCCAACCGCTCGAAACTGGGTAGCGCCTGGGAGCGGAACTCCTCGAGTGGGTCGAAGGGCGAGCCCGTAATTACCGTTTCTGCCATGGCCCCACGCTACCGTGGCGACCAGTGCGCAGGGCTCAAACCGGGGCCACCAAGAGCCCGGGCGCGGCACGCTCACCCGGCCGTACGGCGTGTTCGTGGAGTCGCTGCGACAGTTCCGCGCGGTGCGCCGCGCGCTCGGGGTCGTTGAAGAGATTGATCCGCTGGAGGGGGTCTGCGTCGAGGTCGTAGAGTTCGCCCTCGCTCCCGTCGTGCATCGTGCCCGGCAGGTATTCGCTGTAGAGATAGTTGGACGTGAGGATCGAGCGCACGTGCACCTCGACGCCGAAGAGCGCCGAATCCCACTCGGTGACCGTCGAGTCGAAGCCGCGAGCGGCCGCGTCCTCGTCGCTCAGCGGCAATGCGGCACCCTCGACCCACGTGGGCGCGGTTGCGCCGGCGACCGCTAAGAACGTGGCGGCGAGCGAGACCAGGCTGACCGGCGCGTGCACCACCGACGCGACGGGCGAGGTCGACGGCGCGGGTCGCCAGATCAAGGGCAGCCGCATCAGCGCATCGACGTGGTACGGACCTTTGAAGAGCAGCCCGAAGTCGCCCTGGAGTTCGCCGTGGTCCGAGGTGAAGACGACGTCGAGGTCGTCGCCCCAGCCCTTGGCGGCGACGTGCGCGAGCACGCGGCCGATCGCTTCGTCGATGAGCTCGACTTCGATGGCGTTCATGGCGTTCACTTCTCGCACCTGGTCGGCCGTCATCGTGGCCGGCACCCACTTCTTGGGCGCCTCGTAGTTCGACACGACGCGACCGTCGTACCAGAGTCGCCAGTGGCGGGCCTTTTGGTCCAAGAGCGCCTCACGATCGGCGGCCCGCTCGGGGTAGTTCGCCGGTAGCGGCACCTCACGCCAGTCCACGCGGTGGCGCTCACTCGCGGGTGGGTCCCAGGGATGGTGCGGGTCGGGAAAGCTCATCCAACAGAACCAGTCCTGGTCGTCGCGCTGCGCGTCCAGCCACGCGATGGTGCGGTCGGCCACCCAGTCGGTGTGATACCACTCACGCGGTACGTCGTTCAACTTCACCTGCGGCGCACCCGTGTCGCCTCCGCCCGCCGCGTTGACGTTGAAGTCCCCGTCGACCACGCTGTAAAACCCAGGAAGGGCTTCGGGGTGCGTGCGCTGGATCCACTTCGCGTAGTGCAGCGGCCCCATGACCCCGTGGGTCGCGAACTCTAAGAAGTCAAAGCCGCGATGGACGCCGCGGCGCCCATCGAACCACGGCGCCTCAACCGTGGGTACCCCGAGATTCGCCAGCGCGTTCTCGGCGAAGCGACCGAAGGGGTCCATGAAGGGTTCGAAGTGCGCCTTACCGATCAACGCGGTCGCGTAGCCGAGGTCGTGCAGGCTCTCGGCGACCGAGGGCGCGTCGAGCGGGAGAGCGACGCCGTTCATCCAGGCCCCGTGCGTCGAGGGATACTGGCCCGTCAACATCGACGCGCGCGAGGGCATGCACACCACCGAGGTTGGTTGACACCGCTCGTAGCGGATGCCTTCATTGGCCAATCGGTCCAGTACGGGCGTCCGTGAGAGCGTTCCGCCATTTGCGCCGAGGGTGTCGTAACGCTGTTGGTCGGTGGTGATGAAGAGAATCCGCCGTCCCACCCCTACCCCACTCGCTCGGCCGCCGCCGCCTCGGCCAGACGCGCGATCTCGTCCAACGCGCCCGCCGTCCCGCCGCCAATGAGCAGGCAGAGCGTGTCGGGTTCGGCGGTGGTCGAATAGATGCACATCGACTCCTCCGGTGAGAGTTCGATGACGTCGATACTCCCTAGGTGAAACCGGTACAGCGGGGAGTCGATGCGGTACACGAATCGGCGCAGCATCGGATCGTTCACGAGGATCTCCTCGGGCATCTCGATTCCCGAAGCCAGGGTGAGCACGCGCCTCGTCCCCTCGATCGTGCACGAGACGACCCCGGGGAACCACTCGGGAATCGACGCGGGCACCGTCACCACACCCCACACCTCGTCGGCGGTTGCGTCAATGCGCCGTTCATATCGCAGTGACGCCATGACCATCCTTTCTAGTCGGTACGTCTCGTCAGGCGCATAGCCTCGTGTCGTGCGAACCCTCGTGGCACTCGACCTCCCGCTGGGGCCCGACCTCGAACGCGCCCTGCGTCGCTGCGTCGAGGACGGCGACGCATTCTGCGTGCTCGATCAGCGGCTGTCGCCCCGTGGAAGGGCGCACGAACTCACCGCGCTCGGTGCCACGGCAGTTCTCGACGCGGAGGGACGACGTGAACGTCCCGAGGGTCAGCGTGTCGATGACGAAGTCGGTCTGGTCATGTTGACCTCGGGTTCGAGCGGGCCGCCCAAGGCGGCCGAACTCACGTGGAGGGCGCTGCGCGCCAGTGCGGATCTCACCGAAACCGCGTTGCGCGCTGAGGTGCCGACCGTGTGGTTCCCCTGTCTGCCGGCGAACCACATCGGTGGCCTGGCGGTGCTGCTGCGCGCGATCTTCAGTGATGCTTCGTTGCTCTGGGGTGCGCCCGACGACCTCGAGCTCGCCGCCCAACGCGGCGCCACCCACGTGGCCGTCGTCGCCACGCAACTCGCGCGCCACGACCTCACTGGTTTTTCTCGAGTGCTCTTGGGGGGATCGCGCCCTCCGCGCGAACGGCCCGAGAACGTCGTGACGACCTGGGGCATGACCGAGACGGGCTCCGGCGTCGTCTACGACGGCTACGCCTTAGCGGGCGTCGACGTCGCGGCCCACGACGGGGAACTCCTGGTGCGAAGCCCCACGCTCTTTCGCTCTTACCGCGATCGCCCTCGACCGAGCGTCCTCGGGCCCGACGGTCGGGCGGACTGGTTCCCCACCGGTGACGCCGGTGACGTCGTGGACGGCCGCGTGCGAGTGCGAGGACGGGTTGGCTTCGTGATCAACACGGGCGGGGAGAAAGTGTGGCCCGAAGACGTCGAGGTCGCTATTGGGTCACTGTCGGGCGTGAGCGACGTCGCGGTGACCGGCGTCGCCGACGCGCAGTGGGGTGAGCGCGTCGTTGCGTTGGTCGTGAGTGAGCAGAACTGCGACGACGCGATTCGCGACGTTACCGCGGAGCGAATCGGCCCGTGGGCGAAGCCCAAAGAGATCCGCTACGTCACCGCCATCCCCCGAACCGGTAACGGCAAGATACGGCGCGGAGATCTCGAGTACCTGCACTAACGCGGGACCACGCTGCGGCGCGGGCCTAGACGGTGGACCCGCGACGAGCGAGCGAGTCGACCGCCACCGCCGCTAAGAGCACCACGGCGATGGCGATGTACTCCGCCGACGTCGTGATGGACAACAGACCCATGCCGTTGTAGATGATGGCCACGATCAAACCACCGATCAGCGCGTGAATAATCTTCCCCCGCCCGCCGAACAGACTGGTTCCACCGATGACCGCGGCCGCGACGGCGTAAAGGACGAGGGTGCTGTCGACGTTGTCGGACACCCCGCCGAGTCGAGAGACGTACAGCAGTCCCGCGATGCCGGCGGTGAAGCCGGTGAGCATGAAGGCGAGGAGTCGGTACCGATTGACCCGCACGCCCGCTCGACGAGCGGCTTCGACGTTCCCGCCAATGGCGTAGAGGTAGCGACCGGTCTTGGTTCGACTGAGGAGAAACGTACCGCCGGCGAGCATGACCACGTCAACCGGAATTGCCCACGGCATGCCGTGGAGCACGGTGAAGGTCCCGCGGTTGGTGTTGAAGACGAGAATCATGACGAGGGACGCGATCGCCATCGCAACGATCTTGATGATCGTGATGGTGAGCGGCACGACCGTGAGGTTCGCCTTGCGTCGAGCTCGATCTCTACTGAGGATCAACAACGACGCCAGCACGACGCAGACCACGATAAAGACCCACGTGCCCAGCGGCGAGACGTTCGTGTTAACCAGGTCGTAGAGAACCTTCTCGCGCACCGGAATCGTCCCGCCCGTGCCTTGGGCGTCGACGACGTAGATGAGGACCCCCTCCCACGCGAGGAGGCCGGCCAAGGTCACGATGAATGACGGTACGCGCAGCAAGATCGTGATGGCCCCGTGGAGCGCCCCGATGCCGGTGCTCACGATCATGGCGAGCAGGATCGCGAGGTACCACGGCCAGTGAAACTGCGTGTCGGTCAAGATCACCGCCGTAGCGCCACCGAGGACCGAGACGTAGCCCACCGAGAGGTCAATGTCGCCTAAGAGCAGCAGCCAGATTTCGGCCATGCCCAATAACACGTAGGTCGTCGCCTGGACGAAGAGGTTGACGAGGTTGCCCGCCGAGAGGAATAAGGAGTTTCGAATCTGGAAGTAGGCCACCAATACCACGATGCCGATGAGGATGGGCACCATGCCACTGTCCCCTCGACGGAGGCCCTTTAGTTGGGTCCACACCTCCTGCCATGGAGTGGCGTGGGGATTTTCTAGCGGAGAGTCGCTCGGTACCAGGGGGGAGGACACGTTCGTGGCTCTACTTTCGTTGGTTGCGTTAGGACGTCTTCGCCATCGACGCCGTCACTCGGGCCGACGCGCCGGTGGTGATGAGGTCCACGGCGCTCGACGCGTCGTAGTCCTCAACCGGGCCACTGCTGACGAGGGTGCCGAGGTACATCACGGCGATGCGATCGGCGACCTCGAAGACGTCGACGAGATTGTGCGAGATGAGCAGCACCGCGATGCCGCGGCTCGCGAGGGTCTTGATCAGTTGTAAGACCTGCGCGGTCTGGGACACGCCGAGGGCCGCCGTCGGCTCGTCGAGGATCACCAGTTTGGACTCGCGCATGACCGCTTTGGCGACGGCGATCGACTGGCGTTGACCGCCCGAGAGGGACGCCACCTTCTGTCGCACGGATCGAACGGTCGTCACCGAGAGATCCGCCAAAGTCTGCTTCGCGGCGATCTCCATCGATATCTCGTCGAGCATGCGGTAGCGCACCTCTTCGTGTCCTAAGAACATGTTCTGGACAACGTCGAGGTTGTCGCACAGCGCGAGGTCCTGNNTCGGTCGGTTCGTAGATCCCCGCGATGGCCTTGATCAGCGTCGACTTCCCGGCCCCGTTGTCGCCGATGAGCGCGGTGACCTTGCCGTCGAAGACCTCGAGGTCGACGTGCTTGAGCGCCTGGACGGGGCCGAAACTCTTGGTGACGCCGCGTAGTTCTAACAGCGGCGTCGTGGAGGACGGCGAAGCCCCCGAACCACCAACGTCCGTGATCCCATTGCTGGGCGCGGACGAACTTGGCGGTTCGGGGGCGTTCGTCATTGTTGTGTTGCGATGTTACTTACTTGATGCCGTACGTCGTGCAGTCTGCCGCGTAGGTCGGTTGCGTAGAACCGGCCACGGTCGGCGAAGTGCTCGTGCACAGTGCCGACGGGACGATCACCTTGTCGTGAACGACCGTCGACTCAACGTTGGCAGCTGTGACCCAGGTGGCGGTCAAGAGGACCGAAGGAACCTGCTTCAAGCTGTTGATGAGAGCGGCGGAGTCGGTTGACGTGCCGTTGACCAAACCGGACGGCGGCTTGATGCCCGCGCGGAGGTAGACGGCCAACGATGCCGCAGCCTGTGCCTCAAGCCAAATCGGCTTGTAGACGGTACCGCACTGGTAGCCAGAGATGATGTTCTGGAAACCGGTCAGCGTCGCGTCCTGGCCAGTGAAGGGAATCGTCTTCGGCGGCAGGCCCTTGCTCTGCAAGTAGCTGATGATAGGTGCGGCATTCTCGTCATTCGGCGTCACCACGGCGTTGATCTTCGCGTTCGCCGTGTAGGCGCCCTGGAAGTCCGTCAGTGCAACCGAAGGCGTCCACGTACCAGTGTTCTCCAACACCGTGTTCGCAGAACCGGCGGTCGTGTTGTAGCCAGCTCCGTTCAAAACGGCGTCGTAACCCTGCGCGAACAACGTCGCGTTGTTGTCGGTCGGAGCACCCTTCATCACGTAGACCACCGGGCTCTTAACGCCCCAACTCGTGATGCACGAGAGGAGTCCCTTACCGATCAGTGTGCCCACGGCCACGTTGTCAAAGCTGACGTAGTAGCTGCGTGCCCCACCCAAGGTCAGGCGGTCGTAGTCAATAACTTTCACGCCACGAGCCTTCGCGTACGCCTCAATGACCGCACCGGTCGTCGAGTCGAGCGGGTCCAGGATCAGCACTTTCGTGCCGTTGGTGATCGCCGCTTGGGCGTCGGTGAACTGCTTCGTGTCGCTACCGAGAGCGTTCTCCACCGTGTACTGGCTTGACTTGAGTCCGGCGTCCTTGAACGCTTCCTTCAAGTACGGTGCGTCGAACTCCGTGTAACGCGTGGACGAGACGGTGTCGGGCAAGATAACAGTGATCTTTCCCTTACCCTTCGCCACGATGCTCTTCAGGTACTTCATCGTCGAGAAGCTCGTTGTAAACGTGCTGTCCTTGACGGTAGGCGTACCCGCGGAACTCACGGCCGGCAACACGGCGACGGCGAAAGCGCCGACCAGTGCTACAGACGCNNCTCCAGAAATGTTCGCTCTGCGAAATCCACAGGGTCGATCACCCTCACCGACCTCGCCCCGCGGGCTCGTTCGATACGGCCTTCGTGCGAGTGTGCGCTAGAGGAAACTCAAGACGCGGTCCATCGTTTCCATGATCGACACGCTCTCATCCATTGGCATTAACGGACTTTCCGTCAGTCCTTCGTTAAGGCATCGAGCCACCTCTTGCGCTTGAAAGTGGAGCCCTCGGCCCTTTGAGGGAAACTCAAAGCGCTCGCGCTCGCCGGTGCGCGAGATAAGGGTAAAGGACGTGGGCGCGTAAAAGTCCCCGTCGATCTCGACGCGTGCCTTGGTGCCCGAGACGCACGCGCGCGTCGCGGTGCGCGCGCTCGAGGTACAGGTCAGCACCGCCTGGGCCCCACTCGCGTAGCCAAAGAGCATCGAGGACTGCCCGTCCACGCCGGTGAACGCCGCGTCCACCAGCGCGGTGACGCGATCGGGCGTGCCCAAGAGCATCGAAGCGAACGACACCGGGTAAATACCGAGGTCCAACATGGCGCCACCGCCCAGTTCGGGGGCGAACAGTCGATGCGCGGGGTCGGGTGCGAACCACTTGCCGTGATCGGCCTCGACCGTCACGAGTTCCCCGAGGACGTCGTCACGGATGAGTTCACGTAGGGCCGCCACGTGCGGCAGGTGCCGGGTCCACATGGCCTCCATCAAGAACAGTCCCTTCGATCGCGCGAGACTCACCAACTCGCGTGCCTCGACGGCGTTCATCGTGAAGGCCTTCTCCACGAGCACCGCCTTGCCGGCGTGAAGCGCCAAACTCGCGTTGGCCAGGTGAAAGGGGTGGGGCGTGGCGACGTAGATCACGTCGACCTCGGGATCTTCCACCAGGGCTTCGTAGGACCCGTAGCGACGCGGCACGTCGAACTCGTCGCCGAAGGCGTTCGCCGAATCGAGCGATCGCGAGCCCACCGCCGCGACCACGCCGTCATCGATGAAGCGCAGATCGCTCGCGAAGGTGTGCGCGATGCCCCCGGTGCTCAGAATGCCCCATCGGAGTGGCTCGGTCACCGGGACCTCCTTGTCGTGGTTTTCGCCACCACCGTAGTCAAGTCCCACGGTGTCCCCTCGCGCTAGAACGTACCGATGGCCCAGCTCGCCCACCCGATTGACACCGATCGACTCCGTCTTCGCCGCTTCGAGTTCGACGACCTCGAAGACCTCGCGCAGATACAAGGACGCGAGGATGTCAATCGCTACCTCTACTCAGAACCCCGTGACCGTGCGGCGACGCTCGAGGTCCTGCGCGGTCGCCTCGAGCGTCCTGAGGAGCCGGGCGAGGACAACGTGGTGAGCGTCGCGGTCCTCGAGCGCGACGGTGACCGACTGGTCGGTGACTTCATGTTGCGCTGGCTGGCGAACGAACACCGCCAGGGCGAGATCGGTGGGTCGCTCCACCCCGACGTGCACGGTCGGGGGTACGCGACCGAGATCTATCACGAGCTCCTCGCCCTCGCGTTCAATCACTACGACCTCCATCGCGTGGTCGGGCGCTGCGACGCAAGAAACGTCGCCTCGATCCGTTCCCTCGCGAAGGCCGGTCTGCGTCAAGAAGCGTTCCTTGAGGAGAACGAGTTCGTCAAAGGCGAATGGACGAGCGAGGTCATCATGGCCGTGCGGCAACGTGAGTGGCGAGCGGCGAGGGCGAAACCGACTCCCTAGCCTCGCCCCGCGGTGATGGCGAGCCATCGCCGCGTAAGGTCGAGCGAGGAATCGCTATGCCCCTACTGAGAGACGTCAAGGACCAACTGGGTTCGTCCTATCTGTTGGACCACGTGGACAATCCCGTCGAATGGCGAACGTGGAGTGAGGCGACCCTCTTTGAAGCGGACCGCCTCGATCGACCGATCTTCTTGTCAGTGGGCTACGCCGCGTGTCACTGGTGCCACGTGATGGCGCACGAGTCCTTCGAGGACGAGCGGATCGCGGCCTACCTCAATGAGCACTTCGTACCGATAAAGGTCGACCGTGAGGAACGGCCCGACGTCGACGCGCTCTACATGGCCGCGACCCAACTGGTCTCGGGACACGGCGGCTGGCCGATGTCGGTCTTCCTCCTCCCCGACGGACGTCCCTTTATGGCGGGGACCTACTACCCTCCCGTGGACCGTGGCGGCCACGTCGGCTTCGCTCGCCTCCTGGAGGCGCTCCACGACGCGTGGGTGAACCAGCGCAGCCTTATCGAGGATCAGGCGGAGGAACTCTCGCGCTCACTCGCACGCGAAGTGCACTTCATCGACTATCTCACCCCCGTGGAGGACGCCATCGATCTGCGCGCGGTGCGCGAGCGACTTCGCGAGGAGTTGCTCGATCGCGTCGACGCCGAGGGAGGGTTCGGCGCGGCCCCGAAGTTCCCGCGACCGAGTTACGTTGAGGCGCTCCTCCACTTCGAGGACGCCACGTCGCGCGACGCCGTCGCGCGAACGCTCGACGCGATGTCGCGCCGCGGTCTCTACGACCACTTCGGCGGCGGATTCGCTCGCTACAGCACGGACGCCACGTGGCACGTGCCGCACTTCGAGAAGATGCTGAGCGACCAGGCGCTCCTCGCGCGCTGCTACCTCGACGCCGCACTCGTCTTCGAGAACGAAGCCTGGCGGGCGGTGGCCCTCGACACCCTCGGCTTCGTCGTGCGCGACCTGTCGGTAGAGGGCGGCTTCGCGTCGTCGCTCGACGCCGACGCCCATGGCGTGGAAGGCTCGCACGTCACCTGGACCCCCGAAGAAGTACGCCAGGTGTTGGGTGACCACGGCCTCGAGGATCTTCTCGGTGCCTCGTTACGCCGATGGCGTATCGAGCGTGAGGGTGCCTTCGAGGGACGTTCAATCCCCCGCCTCGCCGAGGGCGAAGCGTTCCTCACCCCTTCGCCGCTCGACCCCGCGCGTCGCGCACTCATCGCGGCGCGCGCCTCGAGAGTGCAGCCGGCCCGGGACGAGAAGGTCATTCTCGAGTGGAACGCGATGGCCGCCTCCGCGCTGTTGCGAAGTGGCGAGCCCGCCTTCGAGGCGCGCGGTCTCGCGTTGCTCGCGTCACTCTCCCGCACGCACTACCGCGACGACACCTGGTGGCGCACCGAACGACTCGAGGCCCACGCCAGCGCGAGTGACGTCGCGTGGTTCATTGACGCCCTCGTCGACGCGTTCGAACTCAGCGGCGACAGCAACTGGCTCGATGACGCGGTGAAGGTCGCAGACTTCTTCTTGTCGCACTACTGGGACGGCGAGGTGCCGACCGCCGCGGACCCCACCCTCGGCGGCGGCGTCTTCAGCCAGAGTGACCTCGTGGTCGACCTGCGCACGCGCCCGAAGGAGATCTTCGACGGCGCGACACCCTCGGCGCACGCGGTCGCCACGCGCGCGCTCGCTCGCCTGGCCCTGTGTCGAGGCGACAGCGAACTCCTCGTGGTCGCCCAACGACTCGTGACGCTCGCGGCCGGCCTGCTGGTTACCCACCCGAGCGCCGTCCCCGACCTCGTGGCTGCGGCGGGGTACGCGCTCGACGGCGTCGAGGTGGTTATTCCCGGAGACCCTGGGGCACTCGCTCGTCACGTACGCTCGTTGGCGATGCCGCGCACCGTCTTGATCACCGGCCGGGGCGACTCCCCTCTCCTGTCGGGTCGTGACGAGGGGCTCGCCTACGTCTGTCGCGGCGGGGTCTGTGAGCGACCGGTGGCGAGTGGCGAGGAGCTCGACACGCTCCTTCGCGCGAGTCTCGCCTGATGGCGCTCTTCGGTCGGGACCCGACCATACGAGCGACGAAGCGCCTAATCACGAGGACACCACAGCGCTCCTCGGTGGACCTCGCCCCCGGATCGAGCGTGCACGGCCTGGTGCTCGGCTCGACCAAAGAGTCAACGACGGTGGTCGACCTCGCGAGCCAGGCGATCGTGCGCTGGCGGGTGCCCTGGCCCGCGAACGTGGAAACCGACCTCGCCGCCTTTGACGTCGTCGAGGGCGAACTCGCCCAGGACATCGAGCGCGACGACCTCGCCCAACCAGAGGCCGTCACCTTGGCCGACCTGCCGCGGCGACTCGGCACGTACCACGGGCGACGGGTGCGCGGCTGGCTCGAACAACTCGCCAGTCCGGCCGACGGACCGCTGTTTGGATTTCGCGGACCGAGCGCGCCCTACTGGGAGTTCCGCGGAGAACGTCCCAGCGTCGCCCTCATCGCCGCCGACCGCGGTCCCCAGCTCTTGCAGCGACCCGACGACGGCTCGACGTGGGTGCGCTTCGGCTGGTTCGGTGACGACGTGTGGCTGCTCTGTGAGGACGCGCACGCCATTCGCACGATCGAGGCCACGCGACGCACGTCACTCGCGGGCAAGGACTTAGCGACGGCGCTCGGTTTTCGCCCGACCTACGTGTTGACCACGCTGTCGCGACCACTCGACGGTCACTGTTACAAGAGCTGCACGGGACTGCTGCCCCGCGGCTAGCGGGGAAGTTTGCCGGTGGCGAGTGACTCGGCCATCGCCCAGCCAAAGACCACGAGGCGCTGGCCCTTGTCGGGCTTGAGGCCCTCGAAGAACACCTCAACGCCCTCGGGGATGGCGCCCTTGGAGGCGAGGTAGTCGAGCCCGCCGACCGGACCAGGACTCACCGACATCACGAAGGTCTTGTCGTCGATGGATTTCTCCGAACCGAAGCGCTTGGCGAGGCGACGGCCCCACGCCCGGTCCTCACCCGTCGGACGGTATCCGAGACGCGGAACCACGTCGTCGAGCCCGATGAAGGCGCGGTACCCGTCGGGCGAGGTGAGTCGCGCGCCGAGGAGCACGTCCTCATCAGGGAAAGCCAAGAGCGCCCGGCGGAACTGGTCGTGCAAGATCGTCTTGAGGGTCTGGTCGGACTTCGCGTTGCGGTCCACGAGCAACAGCCCCACCAAGAGCGACGGCGTCCCGCCGATGCGCTCCAGCGTGCAGAACGAGTAGCCGCGAAGTTTGTTGCCTTCGCGCACGTGGGTGACGAGCACCCACTCTTCTCGCTGTTTGGAGAGGAATCCGATGTCGAAGTTCGGCTCTCGGTCAACACAGAGGTCGGCCATTTCCGCTAACTCTGCGTCGCTGAGGGCAGTGGTGTCTTTGGTAGTGACCGTCATTGCCATAGGCAACCATTCTACGAGACTTCGCGACCCCCTCAAACAAGTCAGGCCTTGATGACGTTTCTCCCAAATTCTGAACGAAGATCGACCACGACCTGGGCGATGTTGACGTTAAAGTCCGGCCCAAGCTTGAAGGCCTTGCCGGTGGCCCCGGTGTCCACGATGACCGGCGAGGGACCGGGGTAGCGCGTGAGAATCTCGCGCAAGGTCGCGATGGAACGCTGCGTCAAGTCCTCGGGCTGGAAGGAGAGACGCAGTTCGAGGTCTTGTGATTCGGCCCGGAAGTTCTCGACGTGCACCGCGGACACGCGCATCTCTTCTTCGTTGTCGCCGAGTCGAATCTTGATGAGCACCACGTTGTCCTTGGCCAAGAACCCGCTGTACTTCTCAAAGGCCGCGACCGAGAAGTTCACCTCCATCGCGCCGCCGAGGTCCTCTAAGACCACGCGCGCGTAGGGTTTGTTGGCCTTGGTCTGACGGATCTGGACCTCACTCAAGATGCCCCCGACGGTCACGGGCTGTCGACTCTGAGCGAGCTCTTCGGCCCGTTCACGAATCGCCACCACCGAGCCGTCGGTGCGCGCCGCGAGCGCCGCGCCGATGCCGTTGAGGGGGTGATCAGAGATGTACGTACCGAGCATCTCGCGTTCGAAATCGAGCTTCACGGTGGGTTCGAACTCAATATCGGAGAGGGGCACCTCGGTCCCCTCCCAGTCATCGTCGGCGCCGTCGCCGAAGGCCGCGAAGAGCGTGGTGATGCCGAGGGAGAGATCCTTGCGTCGAGCGAGGGTGACGTCCACGATCTCATCGACCTTGAGCAAGAAGCCCAACCTCGCAACGCCGAGGGAGTCGAAGGCGCCGGCCTTGATGAGCGACTCCATTGAGCGACGATTCAAGACCGCGGGGTCGACCCGGCGCGCGAAGTCGTAGACGCTGGTGAAGGGGCCTTTCGCCTCGCGCTCGCGGACGATCTTTTCCACCAGCGCCTCCCCCACGTTGCGCACCGCGGCCAGACCGAAGAGGATCGTGGAGTCGGCGGTGAGCGAGGGGGCGTACTCGGCGAAGGACTCGTTGACGTCGGGCACGCCGACGGTGATGCCCATCTGACGCGCCTCGTTGAGATAGAGCGCGGCCTTGTCCTTGTCCTCTCGAAACGACGTCAACAACGCGGCCATGTACTCCACCGGGTAGTTCGCCTTCAGCCACGCATTCTGATAGCCAATGAGCGCGTAGCCGTAGGCGTGGCTCTTGGGGAAGGCGTAGTCGGCGAAGGGCTCGATCTTGTCGAAGATCGCGTCGCCGAGGGCCCGACCGTAGCCCTGACGTTCGGCGCCGTCGACGAACTTGGTTCGTTGGGCGCGAATCATCTCGCGAATCTTCTTCGAACAGGCCTTGCGTAGGTCGTCCGCCTCGGTCATCGAAAAACCGGCCACCGTGGTGGCGACGCGCATGATGTCTTCTTGGTAGATCATCAACCCGTAGGTCTCCGACAGGATCTCTTCTAAGTCTGGGTGGGCGTAACTCACTCCTTGACGCAGATTCTTCCGGTCGGCGTAGTCGTTGTGGACGTTCTCACTCAAGGGTCCTGGACGGTAGAGCGCGTTGAGAGCCGCGATGTCGTCGAAACTCGTCGGCGCGAGTCGACGCATGAGCTGACGCATCTTGTCGCCCTCGAGCTGGAAGATGCCGATCGAGTTACCTTGTCGCAACATCTCGAAGACCTTCGGGTCATCGAGCGCCACGTGGTCGATATCGAGGTCTATGCCGTGGCGACGTTTGATGTGCTCGAGCGCGCGCTCGATGATCGCCAAGTTGCGCAGTCCCAGAAAGTCCATCTTTAAGAGTCCGAGTTTCTCAATCGCGCTCGCCTCGTACTGGGTCACGATGGGCGCGCCTTCGGCGCTGCCGTTCGGTCCGGACTTTCGTTGCACCGGCACGTACTCGAGCACCGGCTCTTTGGTGATCACGACGGCGGCGGCGTGGATGCCGTCCTGGCGACGCTTATCGACGAATCCTTTCGCCACGTCGATGACGTGTTTCACTTCGGGGTCGGTCCCGTAGAGGGCCCGCAGTTCGACCGCTTCTCCGTAACGACCCTCAAAACCCGCAATGGGCTCGAAACAGGCCGCCAGTGGCAGGTCCTGCCCCATGACGAGAGGGGGCATGGCCTTGGCGATCCGGTCGCCGAGTTGGGGCGGGTAGCCGAGCACCCGGGCGGCGTCGCGCACCGCCGCGCGGGCCTTGATCGTGGAGAACGTGACGATCTGGGCGACGTGGTCGGATCCGTAGCGCTCGGCGGCGTAGCGGATCATGTCGCCGCGGTAGCGCTCGTCGAAGTCCATGTCGATGTCGGGCATCTGGCGTCGACCGGGGTTTAAGAATCGCTCGAAGATCAGCCCGTAGCGAATCGGGTCGAGGTCGACAATGCGCAGGCAGTACGCCACGCAGCACCCCGCCGACGACCCTCTCCCCGGACCAACCCGGATGCCGGTCTCGCGGGCGTGACGGATCAGGTCCCACACCACCAAGAAGTAGTCCGAGAATCCCATGTCGGCGATGACGCCGAGCTCGTAGTCGAGGCGCGCGCGCACCTCCTCGGTGAGCGCCGCGCCGTAGCGCTCGTCGGCGCCACGCAGGGTGAGTTCGCGCAGGTACTTCGTCGCCGCGTCCTTGTGCGTCGCACCCGAGAATCCCTCGGGCAAGGGGAACTCCGGTAGCGCGTCGTTGTCGAACTCGATGGTGACGTCCGCGCGTTCGGCGATGAGCAGCGTGTTGTCGCACGCCGCGGGGACCTCACGGAAGAGGTAACGCATCTCCGCGGCCGACTTCAAGTAGTTCTGGTCGCTCCCGAATCGGAAGCGGTCGGGATCGGACATCTTGGAGGCCGTGCCAATACAGAGCAGCGCGTCGTGCATTTCGGCGTCCTCGTGACGCACGTAGTGCAGGTCATTGGTGGCGAGCAGGGGCGCGTCGAGGACTCCCGCGATCTCGAGCAACTTCGGATTCGTGCGCCGTTGCTCGTCGAGTCCGTGGTCTTGGAGTTCGATGAAGAAGTTCTCACGCCCGAAGATGCTCTGGAGACGCCCGGCGAGTTCCAGCGCCTTTTTCTCATCCCCCTGTAGCAGCGCCTGCAACACGACCCCGCCGAGGCAGCCCGACGTCGCCAACAGACCGCCGGCGTAGCCCTCGAGCAGTTCCCAGTCCAATCGGGGCTTGTAGTAGTACCCCTCCAAGAACGCGCGCGAGGCCAGTTCGCGCAGGTTTCGGTACCCCTGGTTCGTGACCGCGAGCAACGTGAGGTGGTGGTAGAGCTTCTGTCCCCCTTCGACGTCGCCACCCGTATCGTCGATCTTGCCGCGTCGCGGTGGTCGGTCGAAGCGCGAGTTCGCGGCCATGTAGGCCTCGAGGCCAATGATCGGGGTGACGTCGTGTCGTCGACAGGCCTCGTAGAAGTCGATCACGCCGTAGAGGTTCCCGTGGTCGGTGATCCCGATGGCCCGCTGTCCGTCCGCCTTGGCGGCGGTGACCATGTCGTCCACGCGCGCCGCACCGTCGAGCATGGAGTATTCGGTGTGGTTGTGCAGATGGACGAAGCCCTCAGCCATCAGCCAGACACTTTCTCTCGAACTCGCCGCAAACTACACGGATGAGATTTCTACGATACCCCACTCACAACGGCCGCGGCACGGTCGTTAGAGGTAGGTACCGGCTCGCGGCTCGCGGCCGCCCGGCGGGAGCGAACGGTCCCGCATCTTCTCCAACTGCGCCGTCGCGGCGGCCTGCTGGGCGAAGAGAGAGGCCTGGATCCCGTGGAAGAGTCCCTCGAGCCAGCCCACCAACTGCGCTTGGGCGATGCGCAGTTCGGACTCCGACGGCACGTCGGAGCTGAAGGGTATCGCGACGCGCGAGAGCTCTTGAGCGAGGTCGGGTGAGAGGGCGTCGGAGAGCTCGGTGACCGACATCTGGTAGATCTCGCGCAGGCGGGTGCGGCCAGCTTCGTCGAGGGGGGCGCTGCGTGCTTCGTCGAGGAGTTGTTTGACCATGGAGCCAATGCGCATGACTTTGGCGGGCTGGCTGATGTAGTCGGTGCTTTGATCCTCGCTGGGCGCCCCGGCCTCGCCCGGCGCCAGCACTTGGTCGGGGTCCACGGCGTGTTCGTCAGTAGGAGAATCAGTCACTACTGCAGTGTGCCAGGTCCGAGCGCTCCTCGATTCGCCCCGGACGGAGCACCTTTGACGTCCCCGTTCTCCGGCGACCCGCGTCGATAGGATGGCGCCGTGAGAGTATCCACCCGTGGCGATTACGCCAGCCGTGCGCTTTTGAGCCTGGCGCTTCGCGACAATTACACCTCACCTACTTCCGTGCGCGACCTCGCGGAACGCACCGGTCTCCCCCAGCCCTACCTGGAGCAGATCTTGTTGTCCTTAAAGGGCGTTGGTCTGGTGCGATCCAAGCGCGGGGTCGGTGGCGGGTATGTCCTGGCACGCCCCGCCGAGGCGATCACCCTGGCCGAGATCGTCGCCGCCGTCGATGGGCCCATTGCCGCGGGTGACTTCGGCGAGCCCCACCAGGACGGAGCCTGTGACCACGAGGGCCAGTGCGTCCTGCTCGGGGTCTGGGCCGACGTAGGCAACCACATGCGCGAGCACCTCTCTAGTTTCACCCTGGCCGACATGGTCAGCCAGGCCCGCGGGGTCCGACCCGTCGCCCGTACCCACAGTGGCTGAATTATCGACTTCTTACCCTTCGCGGGGCCACGAGGCTTGAAAAATGTCCTACCTAGTGGTAAATTAGTAAGGCGTCCATAGGAGAAATACCCGGCCCGAAAACGCACCGACTTTGTGCCCCCCACAGACAAGGAGATGTCAGTGAATACCACCCCCCGCCGCTCCGCCGTGAACACCAACGACATGTTGGGTCTGCTCATGCGCGACCTCGATCGATACCCCATGCCCAACTACGACGAGCAGGTCGAATTGGCCAAGCGCGTCACCGCAGGTGACGAAGAGGCGAAAAAGCAGATGGTCGCCGCCAACCTCCGTCTGGTCCTGCACTGGGCCCGTCGCTACCAAGACCGCGGCGTGGAGATGGTCGACCTCGTCCAAGAAGGTACGTTCGGACTGTTGCGCGCGGTCGAGAAGTTCGACTGGGAGCGCGGCTTTAAGTTCTCGACCTACGCCACCTNNCCACCTGGTGGATCCGCCAGGCCTTACAACGCGCCGTCCAACAACACGGTCGCACGATTCGTATCCCCTTAGAGGTCGGCGAGCAACTCCAGCGCCTCGAGGCGACGACGGCCGAGTTGACCTCGTTGCTGGCGCGCAAGCCCACCGACGAAGAGTTGACCGAAGCGACCGGTATGTCCAAGGCGGAGCGCGAGAACTTAAAGGGTCTCGCCGGCGTCACCGCGAGCCTCGACCAGCCGGCCAGTTCCGACTCGGCCACGACCTTGGGCGACCTCGTCGCCCCGAGTCAGCACGACTGGGTGAGCGACATCGAACAGACGATGATGAACGACCAGCTCCACGGGGCGCTCTCCAAGTTGTCCGACCTCCAGCGTGACGTCTTGACGTTGCGCTTTGGACTGAACGGTGCGACACCCCTATCACTGCAGGCCACGGCCACAAAAATGGACATCGGCGTGCGACGGGTGCGACGGGCCGAAGACGAAGCGCTCGCCACGTTGCGGGACGACTCGAACGTCCTCGCCGCGCACGAAGTCGCCTAGTACTCCCCTCCCTCGGGCACGAGGGGCGCGAGGTCGGATGGCAAGGACAAATGGGTGTGCACCCAATCGTCACGCCTCGGATGCTGGAACCCGAGCGTGGAGGAGTGCAAGAAAAACCGCTCCTCCTCGAGGCGCGGATCACGTCGGTGACCGTAACGGAGGTCGTTGACGACGGGATGGCCGATGGTCGCTAGGTGCACACGGATTTGGTGCGTGCGGCCGGTGTCGAGGTGCAAGCGAAGCAGCGTCGTCGCCGACGGCTCGTCGAGACGAGTGAGCACCTCGTAGTTCGTTCGAGCCTCGCGCCCGTCGCTGCGTACCGCCATTAGTGCGGGGTTGCGCGTCGAGCGGCCAATGGGCGCATCCACGATGCCGCGATCTTCCTCGACGTGACCTTGGACCATCGCCAGATACGTCCGCTGCATCGTGCGACGAGCCAATTGATCGCTGAGCGAGGTGAACCCTTCGGCGGTCTTGGCGACCACGAGCAGTCCCGAGGTGCCCTTGTCGAGTCGGTGTACCACACCGGGTCGTGCGGGGTCACACAGTCCCGTTGCACTGAGGGCGCGAACCTCGGGGTAGCGCGCGAGCACGCCCGCAATCAGCGTGCCACGAGCGTGTCCTGCGCCAGGGTGGACGACCTGACCGGGGGCCTTATTGATGACCAGGAAATCCTCATCGTCGAGCGCCACGTCGACGATGACCGTGGCGTCAGCGGCGACCTCCCCGCTTGGCGCCGGGGGCAAGAGGGCGACGAGGTGTTGACCCGCCGCGAGCGAGGTCGAGGGCTTTAACACCACCACCTCGTCCACCACCACGGCACCACTGGTGAGCACGTCGTGCGCATCCGCGCGCGAACGGCCCGTCAGCATCGAGAGCACTCGGTCCACGCGCATTCCATCCAGCGTGCTGGGCACGACCAGGTCGAGGGTCTCCCCGTCGAACGCGTCGGGGTCATCGATCCCGCTCATCGCCCGACCAGCCGATCGCCCCGCAGGGCCGCAACCATCAACGCCACGAAGCCGAGCGTGATGGCGACGTCGGCCAGGTTGAAGACGGGGAAGGACGAGACCGCGATGAAATCGGTGACGCGATGCGGCGAGGCGGCGAGGCGGTCAATCACGTTGGCCAGTCCCCCGCCGATCAACAGACCGAAACCAATCGTCGGCGTGCCGCGGTGCGCCCTCAGACCGACGGCGAGGACGACGACCGCGACCGCGACCGTGAAGATCGTCGTCACTAGGGGCAGGGAGCTGTCGAAGGAGAACGAGATACCCGTGTTGTACTCGAGCCGGAACCAGAGCACGCTCCAGACGTGGAGCGCGTGGTGTGCGAGCGCGTGGCGCACCCAGATCTTGGTGAGGGCGTCGAGCGCCGTGACCACCAGAGCGATCGCGACAACGGTGACGTTGAGATGACGCGTTAGACGCTCGCGCGGCACGACACGCAGGTGAACACCGGCAACTGCGCCCGCAGCCGGGGCTGGGAGATCGGCTCGTAGCACTCGTCGCAGCGTCCGTAGCTGCCGTCGTCGATCCGCGACAAGGCGACTTCGATCTCGTCGACCTTCAAGCGAAGCGCCGTGGCGAAGTCCTTTAACTGGTCGCGCTGGATGTCCGAGGCGACGCTGCTGCCATCCTCGTCGTCGTACTCGAGTCGTTCGCGGTCCACCAACATCTCGTTGGCCTCGGCCTCGCTGGTGGCAATCTGCCGCAGGGTCCCGTCACGGGTCTCTTCGAGCAGGGTGCGCAGCTCCTCCAAGAACGCCGTGTCGTTGGCGTAGGGCTTGGAGTGCATCTTTCGCTCGAGTGCCTCCTGGCGCTTTTGCTCCTCGGCTTCGCGGCGCTCTTGCCGCTTGCGCTCTTCGGCGTCGCGCCGCTCGATCTCTCGGAGCTTGCGCAACTTCTCGGCCTCGATGGCCTTGCGCTTGCCGTCGATCTCTCGTTGCTTCTTCGCTTCGACTGCGGCCTTCTCACGAGCCTTGCGCGCGATCTCGCGCTCCTTCGCGACGATCTTGGCTTTGGCGTCGCGTTCCTTCTTCGCTTTCGCGGCGGCGATCGCCCGGACCTTCAACGCGGCGGCCTTCTCCTTGGCGGCGGCGCGCGCCTGGAGGTCGCGCTCCTTCTTCGCCTTCGCGGCGTCGAGGGCCTTTTGTCGCGCGAGGGCCTTGGTGGCGGCGGCCTTCGCCTTCGCGTCCCGCTCTCGCTTCGCCTGTTCGGCCGCGAGCGCCTTGCTCTTTTTAGCGGCGGCGGCCTTTTGGGCGGCGGTAGGCGCCTTTTTGGCCGCGACGCCCTTCACGGCCGGCTTCGCCGGCGCCTTCTTCGCGGGTGCTGACTTCTTGGTGGGTGCTGACTTCTTGGCGCTGGCGGTCTTTTTCGTCGCGACCTTCTTTGTCGCGGCCTTGGGGGCAGCCTTCTTCACGGCCGCCTTCGCGGGGGCCTTCTTCGTAGTTTTGGTGCTCGACGCCATGGTGTACTCCTCGCGTTCCTCAGAACAAGTGCCCGCCGACCCTAGCAGTCGGCGACGACTCTACTGACGTTCGTCGCGAGGAGACTGATCGAACTTCAGCACCTGACCGATCGTCGGTTGGCTCGTGGTGGGCGCGGGCGCCGGCGGTGGAACCTGGCTCGGTCGCGGCGCGGGTGGGGGCACCGCGGGCGAGGACGCGGGTGCGGGTGCGGCGGGTGCGAGAGTTGGGGCCGCGGGCTTGGGTCCGTTAGCCTGCAGCGAGTTCTGCACCCACTCGGTGAACTCGGCGAGCACCTGGGCGATACGAGTTCGTTCGGCTTGGAGTTGGTGGCTCAAGGTCTCCACGTCTTCGCTGAGACGTTGCTTGAGCCCGTTAAGGCGATTCACTTCGTCCTCGGCTCGACTGCGGGCTTCGTTGACGATTTCGCGCGCGCGGTCCTGCGCCGTGGCGGTGAACTCTCTCGCCTTGGCCTCGGCTTCTTGTTGCGCCTGGTCGATGAAGCGTTGCGCCAGGGCGATCATGGACGTGACCTGTTCGGCGCCGGCGGCCCCGCCGGTGCGAATCGCGGGTGCGGGCGCGGCCGGTGGCGACGCGACGGGCGCGGGTGCGGGCGTGCCGTGGGCGTCGAGCTGGCTGATGCGTTCGGCCGCTTGACGCAGTTGCTGGCGCTGTTGGTGCGCGAGGTCCTTCAACTGACGGACCTCGAGGGAGAGTCGCTCGAGGAACTCGTCGACTTCGTCGACGTTGTAGCCCTTCAGACCAACCTTAAAGGCCACGGTGTCGATCGCGTCGATGGCCGAATGTGCGTTGTCCGTGCTATCCATGGTGCCACCCTATCCCTCGACGCTTTGCGAAGCCGAGAACGAACTAGATGATGTTGTTAATGATCACGAGTCCGATGACCGCCACCAGTACCGAGAGGTCGATGCCGACACCCCCGACGTTCGGGCGCGGCAAGATCGTGCGAAGGGGACGCAGGACCGGCTCGGTCAGTGCGGCCAACACCCGCTTCGTGGTCGCCAACGCCCCCCGGGAGTCGCTCGAGGGCAGCCAACTCATGAAGGCGGTGATGATCAAGACCCAGATGTAGAGGCTGATGATGTCGTGGACGAACCTCATGCTTGTTCGTACGCGCGATAGTTCGCGGCGCGAAGGCGCTCCTTCATCTCCGGCCCCAAGTGCATGCCGTAGGGGCTGATCAGGTAGACGCCGCGAATGAGCATCTCAATCTTGGCGTTCAAGGCGTAGGCCGTACCGGCGGTGAAGTCCACGAGCCGACGAGCGAGCGTCGGGTCGACGTCGAGCGTCGTCAGGACCACCGCGCGATTCGAGCGCAGGAGGTCGGTGATGCGGCGAGAGTCGTCGTAGGTCTCGGGCGCCACGACAGCCACGTCGCGCTCTTGGGTGAAGGCCGTGCCGACGCGCGCGCCGTTGGGGTTCGCGATCGGTCGCACGCGCGAGACACCGTTGGCGCCTTCGAGCACGGAGATCCCCGCGGTCCGCTTCGGCGTCGGCGCGGCGGTGCTGCGGTAGGGCGACGGGCTCGCCGGCTGCGTCGCGATGACCCGCGCGACCGGTGCGGGGCTGGCGCTCCACTCGGGCTCGAACTCCTCGGGCGCCTCCGAGAAGGGTCGCGGCGCGTTGCTCGGTCCGTACTCTGAGTACTCGTCCTCGACGAGTCCCAGGAACCCGAGGAACCCCCGTAACTTTTCTTTCATTCACTTCTCCTTGGCCGTTTCGCCCACTCCCATGTTAGGCGAGGTCACCTCCGGGTGACCGAGGACCAAAGAGCGCACGGCCTATACGTACTTCGCTACTCCCCAGTTCACAAGCGAGTTCGAGGTCCTCGCTCATACCCATCGAGCGTTCGCGCACGCCGAACGCCTCGGCCAGGGACGTCGTGGTCGAAAAGGCCACGCGCGCCGCACTCGGGTCCCTCGGCGCGACGACCATGAGTGCTCGCACGTCGAGTTCGAGGGTGCGCGCGCGCTCGACTAACGCTCCGACCTCGCTCGGCGTGGCGCCGTTGCGCCGCCCCTCGCCGGTGAAGTCGACCTGCACGTCGATGGTCGCACCGGGTTTGAGCGACGCGATCTTCTCGAGTTCCTTCTCGCGCGCCACCGCGCAGAGCACGTCGGCGCAGCGCAGGGCGCGAGCGATCTTGTTCGACTGCAGTGCGCCGAGGTAGTGCCAGGTGAGCGCGAGGCCGGCGGTGAGCGCTCGTTTCTCACAGAGTTCGTCCACGTAGTTCTCACCGAGCGTCGTGAGGCCGAGTTGCGCCGCGGCCGTGATCTCGTCCACGCCGAAGGTCTTGGTGACCGCCACCACGCGCACCGCGTTCGGATCAGGAGCGCTGCGCGCGATGCGCTCGCGCAGCACCGCGAGGTTCGCGCGGACGCGCTCGATGAGTTCGGGCTTAGCGGAGGAAGCTGGGGAGGTCGTCATCGCCACCGACGTCGAAGAAGTCGTCGCCCGTGGAGTTGAAGATGTCGCTGCGCGGACCTTCGGTCATCGTTGGTTCGCTCGTCACCGTGGCCTTGGTCGTGCCCTGGTCGAAGCCCGCCGCGATCACCGTCACGCGCACGGCCTCGCCAATCGAGTCGTCGATCACGCTGCCGAAGATGATGTTGGCGTCGGGGTGGGCGACGGAGTGGATGATCTCGGCGGCCTGGGTGACCTCGTTCAAGGTGACGTTGGGTCCCCCGACGATGTTCATCAAGATGCCCCGCGCGCCGTCGATCGAGGCCTCGAGGAGCGGCGAGGTGATGGCGGCGCGTGCGGCGTTGACCGCGCGACCTTCGCCGGTGGAACTCCCTACACCCATGATCGCGGTGCCGGCGTTGCGCATCACGGTGTTCACGTCGGCGAAGTCGGTGTTGATCAAGCCCGGCACGGTGATGAGGTCGGTCACCCCGCGCACCGCCGACAGCAAGACGTCGTCAGCGATCTTGAACGCGTCGAGCATCGAGGTGTCGGGTGCGGTCACCGAGAGCAGTCGGTCGTTGGGGATCACGATGAGCGTGTCGACCTTGTCCCGCAGGTTCTGGATGCCCTTTTCGGCCTGGGTTGCGCGACGCTTGCCTTCGAAAGAGAAGGGACGGGTCACCACGCCAATGGTCAAGATGCCCAAGGATCGGGCGATCTCGGCGACCACGGGGGCCGCACCGGTGCCGGTACCGCCGCCCTCGCCGGCGGTGATGAAGACCATGTCGGTGTCCTTTAAGGCCTCTTCGATCTCGGCGCGGTGGTCCTCGGCCGCCTGTCGACCGATCTCGGGATCACTGCCCGCGCCGAGCCCGCGCGTGAGTTGACGACCGATGTCGATCTTGAGGTCGGCTTCGGAGAGCAACAACGCTTGCGCGTCGGTATTGGCGGCGATGAACTCAATGTTCTTCAAACCCGAGGTGATCATCCGGTTAACGGCGTTCGCGCCACCCCCACCGACGCCGATGACCTTGATCACGGCGTGGTAGTTGCTCTGATTGAGACTCATGGGCTCCCCTTGGCTCTGTCTTCTATTGTTACCGCCCCC
>PLER01000059.1:13600-43454 GCA_003136495.1 Acidimicrobiaceae bacterium | reverse complement strand
CTGCTCGCTCACCTCCTCTAGCGCGCCGCTGATCCTGCATTTCACCACGCCGGGCGGGTGCACCATCGACGCTTCGGTCGCCCCTTCCACGACCTTCGCCGCGGCGGCGATCTCCCAATCGTTCTCCGTCACAACCGCACCCCCGAGTACCATCACGCAGAGTGCGCCCTTCGCCAACGGCTCGCCGGACACCGCGAGCCAGAGTTTCACCGCACAACTCGTCACAACCGGCCAGTCGGGGACCGTGTCATTCTCGGCGAGCGGTTCGCTGCCCGCTGGCGTCTCGGTCTCTTCTTCTGGCCTAATCGCGAGCAACGGCACGACCCCTTCGGGCGTGTACACCCTCAGTGGCACTGACAGTGACACGTCCTCGGACAGTGGCACCTGGATTTACGTACTCACCGTGAGCCCCGCCGGTGGCACCATCACCCAGACCCACGCCAGCGGCTCGGTGAACGCGGGCAACCCGTTCACCGACACCGTCACGACGAGCGGTAATGACGGGGCCGTCACCTATACAACGACGTCGACCGGCAACGTGTTCACCGTGAGCTCTAGCGGCGCCGTCTCGGCACCCGACACTTTGGCGCCCGGTCCGTACACGGTGAGCGGGACCGACGTCGACGCGTTCGGCAACGCCGGCAACTGGACCTACACCTTGACCGTAAACCACGTCGCGGGCGTCATCACGATCGTGCACAGTTCGGGCACCACGCCCGCGGGCAGCGCCTTTAGCGACACGATCACCGTCAACGGCAACGTGGGGGCCGTCACCTATACGACGACGTCGAGCGGTAACGCGTTCACGGTCAACTCGAGCGGCGACGTCGCAGCGACGGGTGCGTTGGCCCACGGCGTCTACCTGGTCAGCGGCACCGACGCAGACGCGTCCAGCGACTCAGGTAGCTGGACCTACACCCTCACCGTCACCGTCACCGCTCCGCGTGGCGGCACGATTGTCGAAGGAATGTCGATGGCGAGTGTCAACGCCGGTACCGCGTTCAACGGCACCATCGCCACCACCGGCAACGACGGCGCTGTCACGTTCTCGACATCAGCGGGCGCTTCGTTCACGGTGAGTCCCAGTGGCGCAGTCAGCGCACCCTCATCGCTCACCCCGGGCGTGTACGCCCTCAGCGGTACCGACGCCGACGGTCACGGAGGCACGGGAGTGTGGACCTTTACCCTCACGGTTGTCGCCGCGTCGCCGACCATCTCCGTGACTCCGGCCGCGCCGGGCGCGGTGGGTCAGACCTACACCCCGGTGGTGGTGTCCTCTGGACCGACGGTCACGATCACGTCGAGCACACCGGCGATCTGCCGTGTGCGAAACGGCGTCGTGACCTACCTCGCTTCGGGTACGTGCGCCTTGAGCTTTGCCACCGCGGCGAGCGTCGACTACGCCGCCGCCACGACGGTGACCCAGCGCATCACAGTTCGGGTCCCCGCGAAGGTTCACCTCACGCTGTTCGATTTTGCCAACGACGAGTGGGCGCTCACCCCGTCCATGCTGAACCGACTAAACGTGCTCGCTAGAACCATCATGCGTGATGACGATACGCACATCTCAATCAGCGGCTACGCCAGTTCCACCGGGGGGGCCGCGCACAACGTTCTCCTCAGCCGCAATCGCGCCGCAGTGGTGACGAAGTACCTACTCGCGGGCTTGAAGCACGACGGTGCGACCGTCGCAGCGTTGAGGTCGCTGGGTCACGGCGCCGCGAACTTCATTTCGCCAGATAGCGCGGCCGCCGCCAACCGGCGAGTCTCGGTGTACGCCTGGTAGGAGGGCTCTTCTCCACCGTGCGCCTCCACTCCTTCGAGTTCCGGCGAGTGCTCGTGATTCACATGTGGAACCGCAATCCTCGTGCCACGCACGCGGGCGCCTCGCTTCACGTGGCGTCGCAGCGTCGGGGTGGTTGCGGCGTTCGTGCCTAGGAACTGGCGCGCGTTGCGTCGCGACCGCCCGAGGCGAGCCACGCGTCGTACATGACGGCGTAGGCGCCGTGCGCGGCCAAGAGTTCGTCCGGTGTGCCCATCTCGACGATGCCGCCATCGTCAATCACCACGATACGGTCGGCCCGCTGGGCGGTCGTTAGGCGGTGTGCGATGAGAATCGCCGAACGACCCTCGAGCAAGCGGTCGAGCGCGCGTTCGATGACGATCTCGCTCTGTAAGTCGAGCGAGGAGGTCGCCTCGTCCAAGATGAGCACCCGCGGTCGAGCGAGGAACGCTCGGGCGAGAGCGAGTTGTTGACGTTCGCCGGCCGAGAGCGTCTGGCCCCGCTCGTGCACCGGCGTGTCGAGTCCCTCGGGTAAGCGCTCGACGAGGTCACCGAGACCCACCACCTCAACGGCGAGTTCGATCTCCTCGTCGGTGGCGTCGGGGCGACCAAAGCGCAGGTTGGTGCGAATGGAGCCCGCGAAGAGGAACGGTTCTTGGGGCACGACCCCGAGCTGGGAGCGCAGCGAGCGCAGCGTCACCGTCTTGATGTCGATCCCGTCGAGGAGCACGCGTCCAGAGGTGGGGTCGTAGAAGCGGTTCGCCAGCTTGGCCATGGTGGACTTGCCGGCGCCGGTCGGGCCGACGAAGGCGACGGATTCACCGGGCGCGATCTCCAAGTTCACGTCGTGGAGCACCGGTTCATCAGGTAGGTACCCGAAGTCCACGTGCTCGAAGGTGATGCGTCCCTCGATCGTCGGGAGGGTGATGGCGTCGGGTCCCTCGTCGACACTCGGGGCGGTCTCAATGAGTTCGCGCAGTCGGATGATGGACGAGCGGCCCTGTTGGAGGGTGGTGTACTGCTGCACGAGCAGTTGGATGGGTGAGAAGAAACGGTTGAGGAACAAGAAGAAGACAATGAGCTGGGCGACGTTGAGCTGGTGGCTAAGGACCATGTGCCCGCCGATGCCGAGCAGCATCGCCTGGCCGAGGATGCCGATCATCAACGTCGAGGGCCCGTAGATGGCGTTCACACGGCCGGTGTAAGCGTTGGCGTCGCGGTACGCCCCCACCACGTGACGGTGGTTGTTGATGTTGCGTCGTTGTCGATTGTTCGCCGTCACGACGCGGATGCCGTAGAGGGACTCCGACAAGTCGGCCAGCACCGTGGCGATCCGGTCACGCGCGAGGAGGTAGCCCTTCTCCGAGGCGTGGTGGTACCAGATCGAAAACGCCACCAGCATCGGTACGACCAAGAGCACCGTCCAGGCCGCCAGCACCACGTTGGTCGAGAACAAGATGGCGGTGATGACGATCATGGTCAAGCCCTGCAGCGCGAACTGGCTGATGCCGTCTTGGATGAGTTGCTGGAGGTTCTCGATGTCACTGGTCATGCGGCTCATCAAGACGCCGGCTTTTTCCTCGGTGAAGAAGTCCAAGCTCAGGCGCTGGAACTGCGTGAAGACGCGGATCCGCAGGTCGTGCATCACCCGTGAGGACAGTTTGCCGGTCACCTCGACTTGTTGGCGCTGGAAGTAGACGCTCGCGAGGGCGAGGACGAGGTACAACATCGCACACACTACGATGACCGCGAAGCTCTTGTGATGCTCCATGCCGTGCTCGATCGCGTACTCGGTCAGCAGCGGACCGGCCTGGAGGGTCAAGCTGATGATGATGACCAGCAGCGATCCCGCCACCAACCACTTCGGATACACCGCCACGAGTCGCGGCAGCGTGAGTCGCTCGCGTTCCTTGGCGCTCGGTCGTTGCGTGAAGTTGACGTGAGACTTTTCGTGTTCAGGTTCGGTCGCGAGGATCTTGGTCGCCTCGTCCATCAACTCTTCGGGAATGCCGCCGAAGGGTAGGCCCGCGCTGCCGCTCGACGAGGACGCGCTTGGTCCGAACATCGCGCCGCCACCTCCGCCCCAGGCCATCAGTCCTCCTCCGTCGGGGTCGTCTGCGCGAGGATCTCGGAGTAGAGCGGCACGCGCGCGAGCAAGTCCTCGTGCGACCCACTCGCGACGACCCGGCCCTCGTCGAGCAGCAGCACCCGACTCGCGAGTGCGATGGTCGAGACGCGGTGCGCGATCACGATGGTCGTTCGTTGGCGAAGCAGTCCACGTAACGCCTCGTAGATCCCGGACTCGACGTGGACGTCGATGGCGCTCGTCGCGTCGTCGAGGATCAGGATCCGCGGGTCGCGCAGGATCGCGCGNNAGGGCGCTCGTCGCTTCATCGAGCAGAAGTATCGGCGCATTCTTGAGCAGCACGCGTGCGATCGCGATTCGCTGGCGCTGACCGCCGGAGAGGGTGTAGCCGCGTTCGCCGACGACCGTGTCGTAACCCTCGGGGAGGCGGACGATGAACTCATCCGCGTTCGCGGCCTTCGCGGCGGCCTCGATTTCCTCTAGGGGCGCGTCGGGACGGCCGTAGGCGATGTTGTCGCGAATCGATATTGAAAAGAGGAAGGGCTCGTCGAGCACGACACCGACGTTCTCGCGCAGCGAGGTCAGCGTGAGATCGCGCAGGTCGTGTCCGTCGATGGCTATCGCGCCACCCGAGACGTCGTAAAAGCGCGTCATCAGTCGCGCGACCGTCGACTTACCCGAACCAGTGCGGCCAACGAGCGCCACGGTCTCACCGGCCGCGATGTGCGCGTCGAAGTCCTTTAGGATCTCCGCGCCGTTGTCGTAGGTGAAGTCGACGTGGTCAAAGTCAATGGCGCCATCGACGTCGATCAAGTCGAACGCTCCCGGGCGCTCGGTGATCTCGGGGTTCTCATCCAAGATCTCAAAGATCCGACCGGCGCTGGCCTTCGCGCGCTGGCCCATCATGACCAGTTGGCCAAGCATCATGAAGGGTGCTTGGAGCATCAAGAGGTACAGACTGAAGGCGAGGATCTCGGGGTAGGCGAGGTCGCCGTGGAGCACCATCCACCCACCGCAGAGCAGCACCAGCGCCAAGCCGAGCTGTGGGAGGTTCTGCACCCACGGCGACCAGACGGCGCGAATGTTGGCGTCTTTGATGTAGGCCCAGGCGACGCCTTCGGCGGCGTCGGCGAGGCGGTTGATCTCGGCCTCTTCCTGGGCGAAGGACTTCACCACGCGAACGCCGTTGACGTTCTCGTCGACGATCGTGGCGACCTCGGCCAGGCGCGACTGGGTGATCCAAGAGATCGGGAACATCACCCGGCGCATTTTGATCCCCACCACGTAGAGGATCGGCATCACGACCATGGAGATGAGCGCCAAGACCCAGTTGATCGAGAGCATGAACCCGAAGGCCACCACGCCGATGCCGCACTGGACGATGATCAGCGGGGCGAAGATCGAGTACATCTGCACGCTGCGGATGTCGCTGTTCGCCCGACTGATGAGCTGCCCGGACTGCACGCGGTCATAGAAGCTGAACGAGAGCCACGTGAGGTGCTGGTAGATCAGCGACCGTAAGTCGGCCTCGACGTTGTAAGCGGTGTTGTAGAGGAACTGGCGAGAGACGATGCCGGTCACGCCCGCCAACAGTCCCACGATGACGATGGAGATGACGTCGGCGTGCAAGCTCGAGACGTGCCTGACGAAAGTGCGTTCGATGTCCGAGCTCAACATGTTGGGCACCAACACCTGGAAGATGAGGCTCACGAAGGAGAGCGAGATCGCGGTGATGAAGGTCCCGCGATGTGACGCAATGACCGGGAGTACCCGACGCCACCAGGGCAGACTTTGGTCGCGGGAGATCTCGCGGCGGGGACCGGGGTACTTCGAGGTCACTCCACCGAGGGGATTAACTGAACTCTCCCGATCACGGTTTGCGCGTTCGGAAAGAGAGGATGCCACCGAGCAATTCTACCGAGCGACCCTTCAGACCAGGCCGGAGGGGTTCTCGACGTAGTGTGACGTCGTGGCATCCCTCCTCGTGCTCGAGCACCCCGTCGTGGCGGACAAAGTTCGTCAACTTCGCGACGTGCGTACCACCAACGCCGACTTTCTACGTCTGGCCGGGGAGATTTCGCGTTTCGTCGCCTACGAGGCCTTTCGCGACATCTCCGTCGAGCACACGACCGTCGACACACCGGTGGTCGCGGCGGCGCCGGCGCTGCGCATCGACACCGAGTTCGTCATCGTGCCCATCCTTCGCGCGGGCCTCGGCATGAGTCCCGCCGTCCAAGAGCTGTTACCGCTACACCGCGTGTGCTTGGTGGGGTTGCGTCGTAACGAGGAGACTCTCTTACCCGACGTCTATCTAGACGGCTTGCCCGTGGACCTCGCGGGTGCCCCGGTGGTGTTGTGCGATCCCATGCTCGCGACCGGTGGGTCACTCGACTGCGTGCTCGAGATGTTGCGCGAACGCGGTCCGGGGGACGTCACCGTGCTCTGTCTCATCGCGGCCCAACCGGGCGTGGACTTCATCTCTGAACGTCATCCGGAGATCCGAATCGTCGCTGCGGCGCTCGACGCGCATCTGAACGACGTTGGCTACATCACGCCGGGTCTGGGCGACGCGGGGGATCGACTCTTCGGACCACCGGTTCGCTAACTAGAGCCCGATGTCCTCGTGCCAGAGTTCGGGGTGTTCGTCGATGAACGTCTTGAGCAACGTCGTGCACGCGGGGTCCTCGAGCACAATGATCTCGACACCGAGCTCTTCGAGCCACTCGTGCCCGCCGACGAAGTTCTCGCTCTCGCCGATCACCACGGCGCCGATGTTGAACTGACGCACGAGCCCCGAGCAGTACCAACACGGCGAGAGCGTGGTGACCATGACGCACTCGGGGTAGTCGCGTCGACGTCCGGCCTTTCGAAACGCGTCGGTCTCGGCGTGGACCGAGGCGTCGTCTTCTTGAACGCGACGGTTGTGTCCGGATCCGAGCAGCGTCCCGTCGCGTAAGAANNAGCGCCGCGCCGATCGGGATGCCGCCCTCGCGAAGACCGAGTTCGGCTTCGGCGTAGGCGACCTCCAGCATCGATGTCGCGAGTTCTCTCGAGAGGGCGGGTCGTGGTGTCGTCATGGCTTCAGTATGCTCCCAGCGTGACGCGAGGAACCTACGCCGTAGAGATCGGATCCCAGCACGTCGATCTACCGATCGTCTCGTTGAACGACCAACTGGCGTTGGCGTTGTTGATCACGGTCGACATGGGGGTCGCCTTCATGGACCGCGCCGGGGCGGAACTCGCCGAGATGTTGCGGTCCTACGACGTCGACGTGGTGGCGACGGTCGCGACCATGGGTATCCCCTTGGCCGTTGAAGTCACGCGCCATTTGGGCCTCGATCGCTACGTGACGCTCCACAAGACGCCCAAAATCCACCTGGCCGACGCGGTGAGCGAGCCGGTGCGCTCGATCACGACGGCGAGCGAGCAGCGACTGCTCTTTGACCGCGCACGACTCGACGACGTGGTCGGCAAGCGCGTGGCGCTGGTGGACGACGTCGTGTCGACGGGCGCGTCGACGGGCGCGAGCCTGCGACTTTTTCGACGCGTGGGGGCCAACGTCGTGGTGATCGGCACATTGGTCACCGAAGCGGGCAAGTGGCGCGGCGCCCTCGGGGAGGACGCCGCGCTCGTTCGTTCGCTCGGGGCGATCCCGGTGTTTCACCCCGACGGCACCGGCGGTCTCGTGGAGGACTGGGACGGCTGACCTACTCGCTCGGGGTGCTCGCGAGCACCCGGTCCTGTTCGTCCGCCTGGGCCCGCACGCCCTTCCACGCGAGCGCGAGGTAGACCAGCGCCGCCACCGCCACGCCTAAGAAGACGCTGAAGTCCGCGCCGTAGCCGTAGCTGTCGTGGGTGTAGAAGGTGATTGGGTTCAGCCACGTCGGGAGGTGGAACGTCGTCGACAGCGCCGAGATGGCCGCGTACATGCCCACCAGTTGGGCGATCATCGCCGGCCAGTAGTACCCGCCGCTGCGGTAGTAGAGGCCTCCCTTATCGGTGCGCTGGAGTTCGGCGGGAACGTAGCGGTACCGACGCAGCGCCCAGTCGACGAGGTAGATGGCTCCCCATGGCGCGATCCAGACAATCACCAGGTCCACGAAGTCCGTCAGGTACGTCGTGAAGGACGAACTGAACACGGCGTACATCGTGATCACGAGCGCGACGGCGCAGTCGATCAAGACCGCCTGGTAGCGCTTGACCTTGGCGCCCATGGCCTGGAGCGTGACGCCCGAGGAGTACATGTCGAGGCTGTTGATGCAGAAGAGCTGCACTATCACGACGATCAAGAAGATCACCACGAACCACGAGGGGATCGCGCTCTGGGTCGCGAAGGGGTAGAGCGAGCCGTAGCCGTGATTCGAGCCCCCGATGCCCGGGATGAACGTCGCGATCGCGGCTCCGAGGGTCATGATCAATATCTCGGGCACCGCGGTGCCGAGGAACACCCAACCGACGATGGCGCCCTTAGAGGCGTCGGGCTTGCAGTATCTGGTGTAGTCGTTGCCGCACTCCATCCACCCGAGCCCCGAGAGCGTGATCGTGAAGGCGAGGCCCTCGAACATCGTCTGCCAGTCGGCACCGTGGGCGACGCCGTGGATGGTGGCGTGGGGGATGGCGAAGATCAACAACACGCCGAAGAGGATGACGAAAGGGATGGCGAGCGCACGAAGGGTCTTGACGATGGTGGCGTGGCCGAGGACGGGTAGGACCGCTTGGATCGCGACCGCGACGAGAACGTAGATGATCTTGCTGGCGTCCCCGGGTGCGTACCCGGCCTTGATGCCGAGGACCAACGCGGCACCGACGATCAGAATCAGTCCCTCAACCTCGAAACCGATCTGGGTGATCCAGTTGAAAAACGCGATGAAGCGCGAACCGTTCGGCCCGTAACTGGCGCGGTTGATCGAAAAGACCGTCGTGCCAGTCTGGGGACCCTGCAGGCTGGCGAGACCGAGCAGGAAGTAAGAGAGGTTGCCGATGATGATCAGCGCGAGCGCCTGACCGAAGGACACGCCAAAGGACATCAGGATCGCGCCGTAGATGAAGTATTCGACCTGGACGCTGGCGCCGGCCCACATGCCCCCGACCGCTCGCGGCGACGCCCAGCGTTCCGCGACCGGGACGTAGTCGATGCCGTGTTGCTCTATTCGAAAGGCCTGGTCCTCTACGGATCCGTCTAGCGAATCGATCGTTGTCGTCACGGTCGTCGTCCTCCCTATAGATGTTCTGACGGTGACGACTCGGTGAAGAGCCGCTCGTCCGCGCCAAGTATGGCCGAAATCAACGGTCTTCGAAAGGGGAACGACGCTGAATTAGCACGCCGTTCACAAAGACAGATTTAGGTCCTTCTTATCGTCCTTCAATGGCCAGTAGAGACTGGCTGACAATACTGATTGAAGTCCGCCTCACGACGCCGAAGAAAGGAGTGGACCCGCCGATGATCCCCCCCACCGAGCCGAAGTCCGCACTCCTCCACCCGGCCGCTTTAGGACGCGCGGGCCGCGACGCACTCCCCAACCAGTCCACGTCGTAGCCCCACCTCTTTGGGACCCGGGCGGCCACTCCCTCCGCCCGGGCCCCAAAGCAACCTCCCCAATCAGGTCAGAGGCCCGTAAGAAACTTTCGCGCCGTGTACTGGTGGGTACGCCAGTACTTGCTAAGTTCTCGCCCAGTGGAGAAACCCAGAGCGGGCTCTCCGGGGGATTGGGGTCAAGATGTCATCAACGTTCGATCGTCGTTCGTTCCTTACTCATTCAGCTGCCACGATCGGTGGCCTCGCGATGGCGGGCACCGTCGTCGACGGGATGCTCGCCGACGTCGCGGGCGCGACCGTCGGTATCGCCAAGGGCAAGCCGAAACTGGGCGGCACCTTGACCGTGGGCACGCTCTCGGACGTGCCGAACTACCACATCTTCAACGGCTCCCAGGGCAAGATGGACGCCTCGGGGTTCTGCGTCGCGAACGCGCTCTACGACCCGCTCTTCGTGATGTCCGAGAACGGCAAGGTCGCGCTGCCCATGTTGGCCGTTTCGGCCACCCCGAACAGCGACTACACGGTGTGGACCATCAAACTGCGCGAGGGCGTGGGATTCACCAACGGGGCCACCTTCGACGCCGACATCTGCGTGGCGAACTACACCGCGGCGAACGCGGACCCCACGGTGGGCCTGGCCATCAAGCCCATCATCACTTCGGTCACCAAGGTCAGCGCCTACACCGTCGCGTACAACCTGGTGATCCCCTACGCGTCCTTCCCGATCTTCCTCGCCACCCAGCAGGTCGGCTACATGGCCCACCCGGTCTCCTTCGTGCCCACCTACACGGGCGACCCGATTGGGACGGGCCCCTTCAAGGTGAAGTCCTGGCAGGTGGGCGTCGAATCCCAGTTCGTCAAGAACCACAAGTACTGGCGTAAGGACGGCGCGGGTCGTCGCCTGCCGTACCTGGACGGCGTGAACTTCAAGACGATCGTCGACTCGGTCTCGCGCAACGAGGCCCTCCAAGCCGGGGCAGTCGACATGATCATTCAACAGACCGGCACCCAAATAAAGCAGTTGGCGAAGATGTCGGGTGTCACGATGGTCACCGACCAGAACCAGCCGGCAGACCCCGGCCTCAACTGCCTGATCGTCAACACCACCGGGACCTTGAACCAGTACTTCTGTTGGGCCGGTGAGTTCGCCTCCATCGGCGTCCCGGGCGCACTGCCGTCGTACATCGAAAAAGGTCTGCCGGTGCCCACCGCAGTTCAAGACGCCGACTGGCTCGGGACGCTCGGCGCGGTGAACCCCTCCACACTGCAGTGGGACCCGACGTTAAAGCCGGTGCTCAACAACCTCTCGATTCGCCAGGCCTGCGCCATGGCGATCAACCGCAGCACCTACTTCAAGATCATCGACGGCAGCGTCGGGAGCGTGGCGGACGGACTCTACCGAAAGACGTCACCGTTCTACGACAACCCCGGNNTACCCGGCCTACAACCCGACCAAAGCGAAGGCGATGGTCGAGGCGTACAAGACGGCGAACAATCTCACCAGCGTGAGCTTCGTGATCGACATCTTGTCCGACGACTCCACGGCCCAGCAGGCCTACGCCTTCTTCGAGCAGCAGTTCGCCGCCATCGGCATCACCACGACGCCGCGACCGCTCGTCCAGAGCACGCTGATCAACAACGTGATCTACGGCGAGTACGACTGCGCGACGTGGAACCAGTTCGGTGGCGTCGACCCATCGATCAACTACGTGTGGTTCCTCAGCCAGAGCGCGACCGCCGCGCCGACGGCCGGTGGCCTCGGACTGACGTCACTTCCGGCGGGCACGAACATCGCGGGTGCGGTGAACTTCGCCCACCAGGGCGACCCCGTGGTCGAAGACGCCATGTTGGCGGCCCTCTCGGCGAAGCCCGGCAGCCCGGTCGAGATCCGCTCGTGGCGCACCGTCAACTCGCAGTTCGCCCAGCAGATTCCCTACCTCTGGCTCGACCAGATCGTCAACGCCTGGGCCGCGCGTAGCAACGTGCAGAACTGGGCCTACGCGACGGCCGCCGACGGTACGACGCGCACCTTCCAGCCCGACCAGGACACCGCACGCTGGGACCAGATCTGGCTTTCCTAAGGCCGTAGTGACGCGCCGAGGTCGATCCCTCGGCGAGGGCTACGGGTTGCTCGGGAGGGGATGCGCCAACGAGCGCGGCGTCACGTGACCATTGACGTGACGCCACCAAAAGAGGGTCGAGAGCGCGAAGCAGGACGACGCCACGGCGATGACGGTGAAAGGTAACGCGGGGTTGATCGTGAAGAGAAACCCCGAGACACCCGCCGCGAGCGCGAGCGAGGCGGTGTTGGACGTGGTGTAGAGGCCCTGGCGTCGGCTGAGTTCGCGGTCCGCCGCGCCCTGGCTCATCAGCGAGGAGATCGCGGGTAGGCAGAGGGAGGCGCCCACCGACTCACACGATCCGAGCACCAAGATGAGGTCGTTGTTGTGGATGTGGGGGTAAAGCGCGAGGAACGCGGCACCGTTCAACAGACCGGCCACCGCCACGAGGCGTCGATTGGCGTGATCGGCGAGCCACCCGCCCCAACGAGAGAGCACCAGCCACGGGACGCCAAAGAACGTCCAGCTCAAGCGAATCTGCAAGGTACTGGCGTGGTGAGCGTGCATCAAGAGGCTCCAGCACGCTTCGTAGACCCCCACCGAAAGTCCCGAGGCACTCGCGGCGAAGAGCGCGCCGACCAGTCGAGTGTTCCACTGCATCCGGGGGAGCGGCGTCGGGTCGTAGGCGAGGTCGCCCAGATCGGTGCGCACGGCCACGACGGCCGCGACCAGACTGATGACACCCGTGGCGAAGAACGCCCACCCGAGGTCACGCACCGACGCGAGCACGCCCGCGACCGGTCCGATCGCGATGCCGAAGAGTTGCGCGGCAAAAATCTGCGAGACCGCTCGGCCGCGCTGCGCTTCGGGAAAGAGCGAGGAGACCGCCGAGAGCGAGGTCACCTCGATGGCGCCCGCCGCGGCGCCCTGGAGCACCCGCGTGGCGACGAACCAAGGCGCCGCGAGCCGGAACAAGTACGTCATACTCGCGAGTCCGTAGACGACGAGGCACACGATCAGCAACTTGCGGCGACCAAAGCGGTCGGCCAAGTGACCGAAGGCGAACTGCGTGGCGACCCCGGCGACGAAGAACGAAGCCATCACGAGTCCGACGACCGACGGCGTCCCGCCCCGATGTTCTAAGAAGAGCGGCAACAGGGGGAGTCCCAACGTCGCACCCATCCACTGCAGCGCCACGATCACCGTGAGGCGCCAGAGCGTCGTTGTCGCGGGGTCCTTTGGCACGACGACCACGCTAGTGGTGGGCCCCTACGCGAAACCTAGAACGTGTGGCACTCCACGAGGATTAACACGCCGAGGAGCACGTATATATAGGGCATTACCGCGGGAGCGTGCGCGGCGCCCCAGGCGACCACGCGCGGGTGCGAGGCGAGACGTTGGGCACTGAGAATGAACACCACGTCCCACGCGGCGAAGGTCGCCACCGTGAGCGCGGCGTGCGCTACCCCGTTCGCGCGCAACAGCGGCAGCCACACCGCCAGATTGTCACCGCCCAGCGCGAGGGTCATCGCAAAGGTCGTCACGGCGCCGCGTCGGAACTGCTCGCGCGGCGCGGCGCGGTGTCGCCACGCGTGAAGCGCGAAGGCGAAGGGGGCGATGCTCAATAGTCCCACCCAGCGCAGGGGAATCGGCGCGAGCAGTGAACCGAGTCCGGCGGCCAGGCCCGCCAGGGTGAGCACCCCGAAGACCTGGGCCCAGCCCACTCGTCGAAACCGGCTTCGCTCGGTGACGATGAGTTGCGCAGCGAAGGCGAAGTAGTTGTCGAGCATCGTGCCCACGAACGCCAGCGACGCGATGACCACGACGCCGACGATGGTATGCACGCGCTGAGATTACTTGAGAGTAGGAAAGAGGGAATTTGCTCGCAGGTAGGCTCTGCACCGATGAGTGAGTCGGTGGCCGCCCCGAGCGACGAGCAGTTGGCGCACGCCCGTGAGATCATCGCGCACTATTTAGTTCCCACGCCCACCGTGATGATTGACGTTCGCGGGCGTCCGGTGGCGGCGAAGCTCGAAAGTCTCCAGGTCACTGGCTCCTTCAAGGTACGTGGCGCGTTGGCTGCGCTCGACGCGGCGCACCGCGCTGATCCGAGTGGTGCGGTGATCACCGCCTCGGCGGGCAATCACGGTCTCGGTATCGCCTACGCGTCGGAACTCCTCAAGGTACGCGCCACGGTCGTGGTGCCCGCCAACGCGTCGGTCGCCAAGGTGAAAAAGCTCGCCCAGTACGACGTAGAACTCATTCAATTCGGCTCGTCCTACGACGAAGCGCAAGCCCACGCGAAGGAGTTAGCCGAGCAACGTTCGATCCGCTTCATCTCACCCTTTAACGACGCCGACGTCATCGCGGGCCAGTCCACCGTCGCCGACGAGATGCTCGCCCAGATGAGCGACGTCGAGCACCTCGTGGTGCCCGTGGGAGGGGGAGGCCTGCTGTCGGGGACGCTCATCTCGCGCGACGCCAATGGTCGCAGCGACATCCGCGTCACCGGCGTGCAACCCGAAGTCAGTGCGGCCCTCTACCACGTGCTGCGCGGGGCGACGATGGCCGAGGTCGTGCACGGTGTGACCATCGCGGACGGACTCGCCGGCGGGGGCGACGACGGCGCCATCACCAATGAGTTGATCGCCAAAAGCGGCGTGGACCTAGTGCTCGTCCCCGAGGCCGCCATTCGCTCGGCCGTGCGAGAGATCGCCGAAGTCAGTGGTCTCGTCGTGGAGGGTTCGGCCGCCGCCCCCTACGCGGCGATCGCGGCCGAGGCGGTCGGTCGACGCGGCGAGCGCTTCGGCTTCATCGCGAGCGGACGCAACATCACCCACGAGCTCTTCGTCGAACTCCTAACCGAGCCATTGGGCTGACCACCACCGATTTTTTCTTCGAACACTAAGGTGGAACGATGGCCGTAGCGCAGCGTTTGAAGGCCCTCGCCCTCGCCGCGGTGGCGCTGGCACTCACCGTCACCGGCGTCGTGATCGCCGCCACTGACTCAAATCCCGCGGGCGTCGCGAAGGATCCGTTGACCCTGAACGGCTATCCGCCCAAGACGGCCGACTTGGCGGTGACCTTGACGGGTGGGGCTAGTTTCGGATTGAGCGCGAATGTCCAGGTGAACTTTCGCACCGGTCGCGTCGCGGCGGACGTGAGCTTTCCCTTGGTCGTGACCACCGCCGAGATCGATCTGCGTCTCGCCCGGGGCCACCTCTACGCCCGTCCGGCGAACGAGTCGAGCGGGCCGTGGCTCATCACCGGGCTCAAGACACCCGCCCTCTTCGGGGTCTCGCTCGAGTTGACCAAGCCCGACATCAATCTGATTACCGGATTTCATAAGCGCGTCACCAAGAGCGGCTACTCGACCACCTATACCTTCACCCGCCGTCACGTCGCGCTGTCGAAACTCTTCGGTTCGACGTCTTCGACATCGACGCTCGGCTCGGTGCGCTGGAGCATCACGGTCGGCAACCAGGGCGAGGTGACCCAGAGCACCCTGCGCGAGCAGTCGGCGAAGGGCGTCATGACGCTCTCGGTGAGCGTGCTCTCCTACAACCAGCCCGCAACCGTTGTCGTGCCTTCGGCGTCCAACACCCAGCCGCTGTCGAGCACGCTGATCGAAAAGCTCCTGGGGAGTGAGGACTTCACGAATATTTTGATTCCGAAGAGTCTCACGTCGCTCTCGGGAACGTCGGTGAGTTAGCGCCGTGGCCATCGTTCGCGCCGAACAGCGTTGGCAGGCCCGAGTGGCGATCCTCGCGTGCGCGGGCCTCTACCTCGTGCTCCCCAGTCGACTCTCGATCGGTCCTCGCTGGATCGTGCCGTTTCTCCTGGTGCTCTTGCTCATTCCCCTCTCGATCCGCCACCACCGTCGGCCCGATAATGACCCCTGGGTCCGCTACCTCGGCCTGGCGCTCAGTGCGATCGTCACGGTGTCGAACTGCACGTCGGTGGGGCTGCTGGTCCATCACTTACTCGACGCACGTGTCACCCAGGGGCGCCAGCTGATCTACTCCGCGGTGGCGATCTGGGCCACCAACGTCATCGTGTTCGGACTGTGGTATTGGGAACTCGACCGGGGCGGCCCGGGTGCGCGCGCCGGGGAGGATCCTCGCCCGCCCGACATTCAGTTTCCCCAGATGGAGAACCCAACCCTCGCCCCGAGTGACTGGCGTCCCGAGTTCCTCGACTATCTCTATACGGCCTTCGCGAACGGCATCAGCTTCGCGCCGGCCGACGCGATGCCCATGACGCATCGAGCCAAGGCGCTCTTCGCGGCCGAATCGGTCGTCTCCCTCTTAACCATCGCGGTCGTGGGCGCTCGGGCCGTGAACATTCTCCACTAACCAGCCCTACCGGACGAGACGCTCCAGCCACTCGTTGGCCCGACTCTGACGACCGTGCTCGTCGGCTCGATCGGCTCGCGCCGCGAGCGCGAGTCCCGCATTGATGCCGAGCCACCGCAGCGGCTCAACCTCCCAACGACGGCCTTCGTGGTGCACGAAGGGCAGCGCGGTGAAGGGGGTCTCGACGCCAGGGCGCGTGATGAGGTCAGCCAGCGCGTTGGCGGCGACGTAACTCATGACGACCCCGTCGCCGGTGTAGCCACCCGCCACGGCGAGACCGCTCGTGTGCTCGAGCGCCACCGTGGGGGAGAGGTCGCGGGGCATGGCGAGGGGACCACCCCAGCGATGCGTGACGTCACCTTCGAGCACGGGAAAGAGTTCGCGAAGGGTTCCTTCAAGCAGCGCGAAGACNNCGACCACCAAAGGCAATGCGGTCGTCGCTCGTTCGTTGACCGTAGATGATGAGGTGGCGATCGTCGGCGAACGTCTCGTAGTTCGATAGTCCGACCGCTTCCCAGAAGGAACGCGACTGCGGGGCACTCGCGATCATGAGCGAGTAGAGGGGCGCGAAACGTCGGCGATCTCCGGGCAGCTGGGCGGTGAAGCCCTCGGTGGCGCGCACGACGTAGCGGGCGTGGACCTCCGCGGTCGTTGTAATCACCCGCGGCGCTCTTTCTCGGTCGCCCGGGAGGATGCGGGTGACCGCGGTGCCCTCGAAGATGGACACCCCGAGTCGCTCGTTCGCGCGAGCGAGCCCGCGCACGAGGTGGGCGGGATGAATGCGCGCACAGTGGGGCGAGTAGGTGGCACCGAGCACCCCGGCGAGGTCGCCGCGGGCGCGAGCCGCTCCTTCATCGAGCCACACGAGGTCGTCCAACGCGACGTTAGAAGAGTGCGCGGCCTCGACGCGGGCGCGCAGTCGCGCGACCTGGGCCTCGTTCCGCGCGAAGTCCAACGTGCCGCCGCGGTGGTAGTGCGCGTCGATCCCGTCCTCGCGGAGTGCCTCGCCCAGAGAGATGACGGCGGCGTGGAGCGTTCGGCGCAAGTAAACCAGTGCGTCGCGGCCGTGTCGCGCGATGACGGCCGCATCGCTCACGGGATAGAACGAGGAGGCCCAACCACCGTTGCGACCGGACGCCCCGAATCCGCAGACTTCCTTTTCGAGGACCACGACGCGCAGCGTGGGGTCGCGGCGTAGGAGTTCGCGCGCACTCCACAGGCCCGTAAAGCCTCCGCCGACGATCGCCACGTCGACCTCGAGGTCATCGTGGAGCGTCGCGCGCGCGCTCGGGGGCTGGTCGAGTTGCGACCACCACAGTGAGGGCGGCGGTTGCACTATATGTTGAGCTGGGCGGCTCCGGTAAAGACTTCTCGCAGCACCTCGACCATGAAGTCGATGTCGGCTCGGGTCGAGATCAGCGGCGGCGCGAGTTGCACGACGGGGTCGCCCCGGTCGTCGGACCGGCAGATCAGCCCGCGGCGGAACAACTCGGGCGACACGTAGCCCCGCAAGAGTCGCTCGGCGTCGTCGCCGAACCAGGTGTCCTTCGTTCCCTGGTCCTTCACGAGTTCGATGCCCCAGAAGTAGCCGGCGCCGCGTACGTCACCGACGATGGGGATGTCCTTCAGCGTGGAGAGCCCCGCCTCGAAGTAGCCCTCGTTGGCTCGCACGTTCTCGATGACACCCTCGTCCTCGATGATCTCGAGGGCCTTTAACGCCACGGCGCACGAGACCGGGTGACCCGACCAGGTGAAGCCGTGGAGGAACGAGACGTCGTCGTGCAAGAACGGCTCGGCGATGCGGTCCGAGACGATCATCGCGCCGAGCGGCGCGTAACCGGCGGTGATGCCCTTGGCGCAGGTGATGATGTCGGGGACGTAGTCGAACTTCTGACCACCGAACCACGCGCCGATTCGGCCGAAGGCGCAGATCACTTCGTCCGAGACGAGTAGCACGCCGTAGCGATCGCAGATCTCGCGCACTTCGCGCCAGTAACTCTGGGGGGGCACGAAGCACCCCCCGGCGTTCTGCACCGGCTCTAAGAAGACCGCGGCGATGGTGTCGGGACCCTCGCGCAGGATCGCCTCTTCTATCTGGTGCGCCTGCCACACGCCGAAGGCCTGGAAGTCGTCCGCGTGCTTCTCGGCGCGGTAGAAGTTCAGCGCCGGCACCTTGACCGCGCCCGGTACCAAAGGCTCAAAGGGCGTGCGGTAGGCCTCGAGCGAGGTGATGGTGAGCGCACCCAAGGTGGTGCCGTGGTAGGCGACGTCGCGGCTGATGACCTTGTATCGATCGAGGTCGCCGCGCAACTTGTGGTAGTTACGCGCCAACTTCCAGGCGCTCTCATTCGCCTCGCCGCCACCGGTGGTGAAAAAGACGCGATTGAGGTCGCCCGGAGCGAGGCTCGAGAGACGTTCGGCCAGTTCGATGGCCTTGGGGTGCGCGTAGGTCCACAGCGGGAAGAACGCCATCTCTTCCATCTGGGCCGCGGCCGCGGCGGCGATGTCGCGTCGCCCGTGTCCGAGGGAGTTCGTAAAGAGTCCCGAGAGGCCGTCGAAGTACTCGGTGCCGTTGGCGTCGTAGACCCGCGTGCCCGCGCCGCGCACCATGATGGGCACCTCGTTGTGTTCGTTATACGCCCCCATGCGCGACATCTGTAGCCAGAGGCTGCGGCGAGCACGCTCGGCGTAGTTGTGGCTCGCGTGCACCTCGTCGGTGACGGTGATGCCGTCGGTGATGGTCTCGTGCAGTGTCACTTGGTCCCCCATGCGTAGGTCTGTTTGGCCAACTTCAGATATAAGAACGTCTCGACTTCGGTGACGCCCGGGATGGAGCGGATCGAGTCATTGAGCAGGTGCACCAGGTCGTTGTCGTCCTCGGCGATCACCTCGGCGATGATGTCGAAGCTGCCCGCGGTCATGACCACGTAGTTGGCCTCGTCGATCGCGGCGATCTTGTCCGCGACGAGGCGCACGTCGCCGTGCACGCGGATGCCAATCAGCGCCTCGCGGCCGTAGCCCAACTGGAGCGGGTCGGTGATCGCGACGATCTGCATGGTGCCCGAATCACGCAGCCGCTGCACGCGACGGCGCACGGCCGCTTCGGAGAGACCGATCTCTTCGGCGATGGCGCCGTAGGCGCGTCGACCATCTTGTTGGAGGAGGCTGATGATCTTTCGATCGGGAGCGTCGAGCACGCCGGGGACCGTGTTGATCAACTCGAAGGATGAGCGTTCTTCGCTCGCGTCACTCTGTCGCTGTGGTCGGCTGGCTGGCATTGGGTGCTCCTGGTCCGGTGTCCTTACGGCCCCGTGACTGCGGATAGAGGCAGTATAGGTGACATTCGTGACGGAATGCGTCGTCAATGTGCCCGGGAGTGACTTTTTCCTCACCTCTCCTCGCGAAACCCAAGTAATCTCTGGAGTGACCTCGGGTACCACGTCGGTCCGCGGCGAGAGAAGGATGGGTGTATGCGTCGTCTGGCCAACTTCATCGGGGGCCAGTTCGTGGCACCAGCGAGCGCGAAGTACGTCGAGTTGATCTCACCGGTCACCGGCCTTCCCTTCGCCGAAGCGCCGGTCTCCAATGAGGCCGACGTGGACCGCGCCTTCGCGGCCGCCTCGTCGGCCTTCGCAACCTGGAAGCGCACCACACCCTCGGAGCGTTCGCGCGCGCTGTTAAAGATCGCCGACGTCATCGAAGCGCGCGCCGAGGAACTCGTCGCGATCGAAGCCGAGAACACCGGCAAGATCATCTCGCTCACCATGAGTGAAGAGATTCCCCCGATGCTCGATCAGATTCGCTTCTTCGCCGGTGCGGCGCGATTGCTCGAAGGCCGCGGGGCGAGTGAGTACATGGAGGGCATGACCAGTTACGTGCGACGCGAACCCGTGGGGGTCTGTGCGGCGGTGACGCCCTGGAACTACCCGATGATGATGGCGGTGTGGAAGTGGGCGCCGGCGATCGCGGCGGGCAACACGATGGTCTTAAAGCCGAGCGACACCACGCCCGCGTCGACGCTCTTCATGGCGGAGTTGATGGCCGAGGTGCTGCCCGAAGGCGTCTTCGGTGTGGTCTGTGGGGACCGCGACACCGGGCGCCTGCTGGTCGAGCACGCGACGCCGGCCATGGTCTCGATCACTGGTTCGGTACGCGCGGGCATGGAGGTCGCGGGATCCGCCGCCAAGGATCTCAAGCGGGTGCACCTAGAGCTCGGCGGCAAGGCGCCAGTGATCGTCTTTGACGACGTCGACCTCGCCAGCGCCGCGGAGAACATCGCGATAGCCGGCTACTTCAACGCGGGTCAGGACTGCACCGCCGCGACGCGCGTGCTGGTGGGTCCCAAGGTCTACGGCGACTTCGTCGACGCGTTGGCCGAGCAAGCTCGTGGTACCGTCACCGGCGCGCCCGAGAACGACGACGCCCTCTTCGGTCCGGTCAATAGTGAGTCCCAGTTCGAGCGAGTGACGGGCTTTCTCTCACGAACACCGAAGTACGCGTCGGTCGTCGCGGGTGGCACGCGCGTCGGGAGCGATGGCTTCTACATCGCGCCGACGGTGGTCGCCGGACTTCACCAGGACGACGAGATGATCCAAAGCGAGATCTTCGGCCCGGTGATCACGGTCCAGCAGTTCTCCGACGAAGCCGAGGCCTTGACCTGGGCGAACGGGGTTGAGTACGGCCTGGCGTCGTCGGTGTGGACCCGCGACCACGGTCGCGCGATGCGTTTCGCGCGGGACCTGGACTTTGGCTGCGTGTGGATCAACACCCACATCCCCCTCGTCGCCGAGATGCCCCACGGTGGCTTCAAGCGATCGGGCTACGGCAAGGACCTCTCGGTCTACGGATTCGAGGACTACACGCGCGTCAAGCACGTGATGCACAACGTCGAGTTCTAGCGAGACTCGAGATCCGAGCAGTCAGTACCGTAGTGACGTCGAAGTCGAGCGAGAGAGCGATGCAACATGATCATCGGAGTTGCCAAGGAGATTAAGACCGACGAGTACCGCGTGGCCCTGACGCCCGCGGGCGCGAGAGAGCTCACGGGCGCGGGCCACCGGGTCCTCATCGAAGAAGGGGCCGGCGTCGGCTCGTCGATCCCGGACGCGGACTACGTGGCTAACGGCGCGACCATCGTCGCCTCCGCCGACGAGGTGTGGGCAGAATCCGACCTGCTCTTAAAGGTGAAAGAGCCCGTCGCGGCGGAGTTCGCCCGCCTGGGCGCGCGCCAGGACCAGGTGCTGTTCACCTACCTCCACCTCGCCGCGTCGAGGGAGTGCACCGACGCGCTGGTCGCGGCTAAGAACGTCGCGATCGCCTACGAGACGGTGCGCTTGCGCGACAACTCACTTCCCCTGCTGACCCCGATGAGCGAGGTCGCCGGACGTATGGCGCCGTTGATGGGCGCTCATCACTTGATGCGACCGGGCGGTGGTCACGGCACCTTGATCGCGGGTGTCCCCGGGGTCGCCCCGGCGACGGTGACGGTCATCGGGGCCGGGGTCTCGGGACTGGCCGCGGCCACGATGGCCGTGGGTCTGCACGCCAACGTCAAGATCCTCGACCGAAATCTCGAACGCCTTCGCCAAGTCGACATCCACTTCGACGGTCGCGTCGAGACGATTGCGTCGTCCACGTTGGCCATTGAAGAAGCGTGTCTCGCGTCGGACATCGTGATCGGCGCGGTGTTGGTGGTGGGTGCCAAGGCGCCCAAGCTGGTGAGCAACGAACTCGTCGCGCGGATGCGCGAGGGATCGGTGCTCGTTGACATCTCGGTCGACCAGGGCGGCTGCTTCGAAGCGACGCGACCGACCACGCACTCGAACCCGACCTTCGAGGTGAACGGCTCGATCTTCTACTGTGTGGCGAACATGCCCGGCGCGGTACCCGCCACCTCGACGAGATCGCTGTCGAACGCGACGTTGCCCTACGTCCTCGAACTCGCTCGACACGGGTGGCGCGAAGCGGTCTTGGCCGACGACGCACTGGCCGAAGGCGTCAACGTCGTCAAGGGCAACGTGACCTACGGCCCCGTCGCCGAGTCGCTCGGCCTCGAGTACACGCCTCTTCGCTCACTCATTTAGATACGGGCAGTGGCGGCATCCACTCTCACAACAGTGTCCTCGGGCCAGGTGCGTGGCGACCGTCAAGACGAAGAGGCCGGTGGCGGGGTCTCGGTAGGTGATCTCACCACTGCGCACCGCCGCCTCGTGCGCCTCGATGATGGCGTCATAGTCCTCGCGACTCGGATCGAGGCGCGAGGGATCCGGGAGAGGAATCGTTTCGGACATTGAGGTCAACCTACGGGCCTAGGCCTCGATGTGCAGCACGACCTTGCCGAACTTGCCGGGCGCGGCGAAGTACTCGTAGGCCCCATTCGCCTCCGCCATGGGAAAGACCTTGGCGAGGGGCACTTCGAGTTCGTGGTGCGTCCAGCGAGGTACGAGGGCGTCACTCACGCGCCCCACGACCTGCGCCTTCTCCTCGCGCGAGCGTGAGCGGAGTGTCGAGCCGGTGAGGTGAGCGCGCTTAGTCATCAGTGAGAGCAGGTCCAACTCCGCGACCCGACCCGCGCCGACACCGATCACGACCACTCGGGCGAAGGGGTTGAGGACGCGTTGGGCAAGGTTGAGGTGCGCGGCGCCGAGTAGTTCGAGCACGACGTCAACTCCCGCGATGGCGCCGACCTCCTCGAGGGTGATCGTCTCGTGCGCCCCGAGGGCGCGCAGACGTTCGTGATGTTCCTCGGTGCGGGTAACGGCGACGACCTCGGCGCCGAGGACCCGTGCGATCTGCACACCGGCGGCCCCCACACCGCCGGCGGCGCCCGAGATCAGCACTCGTTGACCGGAGTCGAGGCCACCCTGGGTGACGAGGGCGTCGTAGGCGGTGATGAAGGCCTCGGGGAACCCACCCGCCTGGTCGAAGCTGACGTCGTCGGGCAGGAACAAGAGGTGTTCGCTCGGCAACGCACAGTGCGTCGCCTGCGCGCCACCGCCCACGATCGCGCAGACCCGCCGACCCATCAGGGGCTCCACCACCCGATCGCCCACGGCGACGATGACGCCGGCGAGCTCCATGCCCGGGATGTCGGCGGGCCATCCGGCGGGCGCGGGGTAGAAGCCCCCACGTTGCATCAAGTCGGCGGCGTTGATGCCGGCCGCGCGGACTTCCACCAACACGTCGAGGGGACCCGGTTCGGGGGTGGGGTGATCGCGGACCTCGAGCGCACCGTCGACGATGGTGATGGCCCGCACGCGACGAGCCTACGTCGAGCAGTTCGTTCTCGGCGCCGATAAGGTTTGGCCATGACTATCTACGACACCCCCATCAACACCCTTTCGGGCGAGCCGAGCTCGCTGGCTGGTTTCGAAGGCGAGACGATTCTCATCGTCAACGTCGCCTCCAAGTGCGGACTGACCCCGCAGTACGAGGGTCTCGAAGAGTTGCAGAAGAAGTACGGCGCCCAGCACTTCAGCGTGGTGGGTTTCCCCTGCAACCAGTTCGCCGGTCAAGAGCCCGGCTCCGCCGAGGAGATCCAGACCTTCTGCTCGACGACCTACGGCGTGACGTTTCCGCTCTTCGAGAAGATCGACGTGAACGGCGAGTCACAGAGCCCCATCTACGCCGAGTTGGAGAAGGTCCCCGACGCCGAGGGCTACTCCGGCGACGTTCGTTGGAACTTCGAGAAGTTCCTCGTGGCGAAGGACGGCACCATTACCCGCTTCGCGCCACAGGTAACCCCCGACGACCCGGCGCTGATCGTCGCCATTGAGAGCGCCCTTAACTAGTCGGCGGTGATCGTGCGACGTAGTCGCACGTAGGTAGGGCGAAAGCCGTAACGACGCCAGAACTGGGCCGCGCGATGATTGCTCACGCGCCAACTCGTCTCCGCGTAGCGAAAGCCCGCGGCCCTGGCGTCGTTCAGGGCGGCGTCGAGGAGCGACCGGGCGACCCCGTGGTGTTCGTGCGTCGGGATCACGACGACGGCGCTGACGTGGACGGTCCTCAGAAACGAGCCCCGTTGGGAGGGCAGCGGATACGTCACGCACTGGGCGACGGCGTCGCCGGCGAACTCGACGAGGTAGTGGTGCACTTCCTCGTCTGAGAGGAGTTCACGCCACTCCTCGCGTAGCGTCGCCGTCTCAGCCCCGACGGATTGGCTCGGCGCGCGCCCCTCGGCCGCGTCGAGCACCCGGTCGAGGGTGAGAGCAACCTCGAGGTCGCCGAGGTCTCCTCGTCGAAGTCGGTAACCCCCAGGCCAGGACGCGGTGCGTGGTGTCGTGAGCTCGATGACGCCGCGCGAATGCGCTCGCGCGAAACCCATTTCGTACCACGGCGCGGTCGCGTCGTCGTCGTCGCGGACCCAGGCGTAGTGCTCGAGCGCACCGCGCGAGACCCACGTCGCTGCGGCGACGTCGTAGAGCGCGAAGAGGGTCGCAGCGTCGTCAAAGGACACCCCGTCCGGACCGATCCACGCGCCCCGGCCGTGCTCGGCGTTCTCCAGGACCGCGCCGTAGAGGTGGCCGACGATGCGTCCCTCGACCAGGGCCACCCAGGTCTGGTCGAGCACGCTGGTGAGCGCGAGGGCGAAGACGTCGTGGGAGAAATCAGGGTTGATCAGCGCATTGCGGGTGGCGTCGCTCTGTAGGGACGAGGCGACCCGCTCGACCACTGACTCGATGTCCCCGGTCTCAAGGGGCCGCACCACCATGACCTCACGGTACTTCTGACTGTGCAAAGGTTGCGAGGTGACTTTGCGGGCGACCCTCTTCGACATGGACGGCCTGCTGATCGATTCAGAGATTCTCTGGCACAAAGCCGAAGTCGAAATCTTCGGGGCCCTCGGTGTGCCAATCGGCGAAGCCGATGGTCGTTCGACCAAGGGCATGTTCGTTAACGAGGTGGTCGAGTACTGGTACTCGCGCTACCCCTGGCCCGACGCGTCGACCGGCACCGTGGTGGAGATGCTCTTGAACCGCGTGGGTGACCTCGTGGAAACGGAGGGTCGTCTCATGCCGGGCGCGCTGCACGCACTCGACCTGACGGGCGACCGCGGTCCCCTGGCGCTCGCGAGTTCGACGCCGATGGAGCTCATCATCCGTTGCCTCAAGCACTTCAGTCTCTTGGAGCGCTTCGTGTCACTCCACTCGGCCGAACACGAACCCTACGGCAAGCCGCACCCCGGAGTGTTTCTCAGCGCGGCCCTCTCGCTCGACGTCGCCCCGCAGGCCTGCCTCGTGGTTGAGGACTCGGCGGCGGGCGTGATCGCGGCGAGAGCCGGCAACATGAGCGTCGTCGCGGTACCGGTGGCCGAAGACATCTTCGAGCCGGCCTTCGCTCTGGCCGACCTCGTGCTCGAGTCACTCGAGGAACTCTCCTCGACCTGGCTCGACGAACGATTCGCCTAAAGGACCTTCCTAAAGCGGTACGCCCCCGGGTAGGAGAACGCGTCCGCCGGGAACTCCTCCACCGGAGTCCAGCCGGAGTGCTGGTAGAGCTCGACGGCTTCGGGTTGCGCGTAACCGGTCTCTAAATAGAGCTGCGCGTAGCCGAGTCGCACGGCGGTGCGCTCGACGTCACGCATGAGCGCCGAGCCAACGCCTCGTCGGCGAAGGTCCGGTCGCACCCAGAGTCGCTTGACCTCGCCGAGGTTGAGCGACGCCGCGCCAATGGGTCGCACGCCCACACCGCCTACGGGGTGGCCGTCGACGCGCGAGACGAGAAAGACCCCCCGTGGTGGGAGGAGTTCGTCGACCGAGAGGTGCGTCGCTTCGTCACTCCCGCCGTAGCGGCGCGTGAGCTCGTCGATCGCGGCGTGGTACACGCTCAGGGCGCCACTGGAGGTAATGGGTTCCTCTTCGGTGGTGAAGGCGAAGGACACGTGCTCACAGTAGGCGGAGGAATGGTGGCTTTATCAGGTTCACTACGATGAGAGAGTTCAAATGAGGAGACCCATGTTTCGCCCGGTCAGCGCCGAACTCGACTTTGTGCACATCGAGGAGGCCGAACTCGCCCGCTGGAAGGCGAACCACGTCTTCGAACGCTCAATGGCCCTGCGCGCCGACGCCGAGCCGTGGGTCTTTTACGAGGGCCCGCCGACCGCGAACGGACAGCCGGGCCTCCATCACGTCTGGGCGCGCGCCTTCAAGGACCTCTTCTGCCGCTACCAGACCATGCGCGGACGCTTCGTCGCGCGCCGCGCCGGTTGGGACACGCACGGTCTGCCCGTCGAGGTCCAAGTCGAAAAGCAACTCGGCATCTCGGGCAAGAAGGACATCGAAGAAAAGATTGGCATCGAGGAGTTCACGCGACTCTGTCGAGAGTCCGTGCTGACCTACATCGGTGACTTCGAGCGGCTCACCGAACGCATTGGCTACTGGACCGACCTCAACGACGCGTACTACACCTTCCACCCCTCCTACGTGGAGTCGGTGTGGTGGCACCTAAAGCAACTCTTCGACAATGGACTCCTTTACGAGGACTACAAGGTCATCCCGTACTGTCCGCGCTGTGAGACGGGCCTCTCCTCGCACGAACTCGGACAGCCCGGCGTCTACACCGACGAGACCGACGAGAGCGCCTACGTCACGCTCGATCTCCTCGACGCGCAGGGTCGAAGCGACCTCGGCGCCGCGACGCGCCTCGCGGTGTGGACGACGACGCCCTGGACGCTGCTGTCGAACGTGGCGGTCGCGGTGAACCCCGAGGTGACCTACGCCGTCGTCGAAGGAACCGTCGTGGCCGCGGACCTCGTGACGGCGGTCTTCGGCGAGGACGCGACGGTGTCGGCCACCTTTCCCGGCCGCGCGCTCCTGGGCCTGCACTACCAGCGACCCTTTGACGACGTGGCCCTCCCCGAGGGCGTCGACGTGAACTACGTGGTGGCGGCCGAGTACGTCACCACTGAGGAGGGCACCGGTTTGGTGCACCAGGCGCCCGGATTCGGTGAGATCGACCGTCAGATCGCCCGCGAGTACGGTCTGCCNNGATCGCCGAGGTCGCTTGTTGCGCCGCGCGAACTACACGCACTCGCTGCCGCACTGCTGGAGGTGCGGGACGGTGCTGATCTACTGGGCCAAGCCCAGTTGGTACATCGCGACGAGTCAGTTCAAGGACCAACTGCTGAGTGAGAACGCGACGGTCGATTGGCACCCCGCGCACATCCGCGACGGTCGAATGGGCGAGTGGTTGGCCAACAACGTCGACTGGGCGCTCTCTCGGGACCGCTACTGGGGCACGCCACTCCCGATCTGGCGGTGCGCCGACGGGCACCTCACCTGTGTGGCGTCGCGCGACGAACTCTCGGTGCTCACGAAGACTGACCTCAGTGACTTAGAGCCCCATCGGCCCGACGTCGACGAGGTGGTCTTTGACTGTCCCCAGTGCGCCAAGGAGGCTCGCCGCGTCGCGCCCGTCATCGACGCGTGGTTCGACTCGGGTTCGATGCCGGCCGCCCAGGTGGGTTACCCCCACGTGGCGGGCTCGGCGGAGGCGATGCAGTTCCCCGCTCAGTTGGTCGCCGAGGCGATTGACCAGACTCGTGGCTGGTTCTACTCCCTCCTGGCGGTGAACACTCTCGTCTTTGGCCGAAAGCCCTACGAGCACGTGCTCTGTCTCGGCCACATCGTGGACGAGACCGGTAAGAAGATGAGTAAGTCCTTGGGCAACGTCATCGATCCCTGGGAGGTGCTCAATACTCGCGGCGCCGACGCGCTGCGCTGGTGGATGTTCTCCCAGGGCTCGCCCTGGACGTCGACCCGGGCCGGACTGGGCGCGATCGACGCCGCCATGCGTGAGACGCTCGCGACGCTGTGGAACACCTTCAGTTTCTTCACCACCTATGCGTCGCTCAACGAGTTCGACCCCGCCGACCCCGCGATACCCGAGGTCGCTGATCGAAGCGCCATCGACCAGTGGATCCTCTCGCGCTCGGAGGGCGTGACGATGAGCGTCACGTCGGCGCTCGACGCGTATGAGCCACTGGGCGCCACCGACGCGATCAGCGAACTCGTCGATGACCTGTCCAACTGGTACGTGCGGCGCAGCCGCCGGCGCTTCTGGCGCACCGACCCCCACGCCCCGCCGTCGGACTCACTCGCGGCCCAGGCGACGCTGCTCGAGGTGCTCCAGCGCGTCACCGTTCTATTGGCGCCGTTCTGTCCCCTGCTCACCGAGCGACTCTTCCAAGAACTCCATCACGTCAGTGACCAAGACTCGGTCCACCTCGTCGACTGGCCCGTCGCCAATGAGGCACTGCGCAACGAGTCGCTGGAAGCCTCCATGGAGGTGGCACGCCGGCTCACCTCGCTCGGTCGCGCCGCCCGGGCCGAGGCGGGGGTCAAGGTGCGTCAACCCCTGGCGCGGGCACTGATCTTTCTGGCGCCGGGATCTCCCTTGCCGCCCGCCGGTGTCGTCGAGGATGAACTCAACGTCGATGTCCTGGAATACGGTCGAGAACTCGCCGACGTCTTGAGCTTTGAACTGGTGCCGAATTTTCGTGCCGTCGGACCGCGCCTGGGCGAGGCCGTCAAGGAGCTCAAACCCGCGCTCGCCGCCCTCGACGCCGCTGCCGCAGCGGCGTCACTCGAGTCGGGGGGCAGCGTCGAGGTCACCCTCTCGACCGGCGTCTTCGAACTCACCGGCGAGGACGTCGAGCTTCGTGTGAAGGGACAGGGCGGCTTCGCGGTCTCGCGTGACGGTGCCGAAGTGGTGGCGCTCGACCTCGCGCTCGATGACGACCTCCGCCGACGCGGCTACCTCCGCGACGTCGTGCGTCAAGTCCAGGAACTGCGAAAGAACTCCGGCCTCGACGTGGCCGATCGCGTCGTGTTGTGGCTCACCGGCGTCGAGGACCTCGCGGACGGATTTGCGACCCTCGCCGCCGAGGTCCTCGCGGTCGAGATCCTGAGCGTCCCAGGGGAGGGTCCGGGTGCGGCGTTGGAACTCGATGACGATCGGGTGGCCTTCGCCTGGGTGAAGAAGGCTACCGAGCGTCGATAAGTTTGCTCAACAGCGTGGACAACGCGTCGCGCTCGCCGGCGCTGAGCCGTTCGCCCATGAGTTTGTCCAAGTAGTCGAGGTGCACGCCGAGCGCGTCGTCAAGTTTCGCCCCGCCCGCGTCGGTGATGGCCACGTAGACCGAGCGTCGATCGTGTGGGCAGTGCTCACGACGCACGAGCTCGGCGGTCTCGAGACGATCGATCAGGCGAGTGGTGCCACCGGTCGAGTGGAAGATCGCGGTCGCCATCTCACTCATCTTGAGGCGGCCTTCTTGCGACTGGCGAAGTTGCAAGAGCACTTCGAACCAGGCGAGGGGGAGCTGGCAGTTGGCCTCGAGGGCGACGCCGAGGTCCTTCGAGAGACGGGCATTCGTCTCTACGACGAGACCGAAGAGGGCCACCTTCTCATCGCTCGAGGGGCACGAGTTGGTGACGTTCGCCATGCGTTCACTCTAGCATCTACTTGCGTTAACAGATGCTTCTTGACAAGTAATTGCATCAGCAACTATAGTGGGAGAGGACAAATTCCTGTCTCACAACTAAGAGGAGATTTACCTTGAGTACCCTTCCCACTCCTGGCGTTTACGTCATTGACCCGGTGCACTCCAACGTCGACTTCGTCGCGCGACACCTCGTCGCCTCGAAGGTGCGCGGCCACTTCAGCGAATTCGAAGGCACCATTACCATTGGCGACTCGATCGAGTCCTCGAGCGTCGAAGCGACCGTGCAGGCGGCCAGCATCTCCACCGGTAACGAGATGCGTGACGGCCACCTCCAAAGCGCCGACTTCCTCGAGCTCGAGAAGTACCCGACCTTGACCTTAAAGTCCACCAAGGTCACCTCCAAGGGCGGGGACGACTACGTCCTCACCGCCGACGTAACCATCCACGGCGTCACCAAGTCGATCGACTTCGACCTGGAGTACCTGGGCACCGGCCCGTCGATGCAAGAGGGCGTGAGCGTCGTCGGATTCGAGGCCAAGGGCGAGTTCGACCGTCGCGAGTTCAACATCAACTTTGAAGGCGCGCTCGAG
>PLER01000059.1:0-13556 GCA_003136495.1 Acidimicrobiaceae bacterium | reverse complement strand
TGGCGACGATCATCTCGGTGTGGTGGTTCGCGTTGCGCCCACGCCGGAAGCAGGGCGAGGAGTAGCGGGCCCGAGCCCTCGCAATGACAGCCGTTATGTTGGGTGTTCATGGCGTGGTCGTCACTAGCCCCACTGCGGCACCGGAGTTTCGCCCTGGCGGTGACGTCGTCCTTCGTCTCGTCCGTGGGCACCTGGATGCAGAGTGTGGCGCTCGGTATCTACCTGACCGAGACCACCCGAAATCCACTTTGGCTCGGTCTGTTGACGGTCTCGGCGTGGACGCCGGCGATCATCGGTTCACCCGTGGGCGGCGTGGTCGCGGACCGGTGGAGTCGACAGCGCTGGATCCAGGGCAACAACTTCGTCATGGCCTGCACGGCCAGTGCGTTGGCGGTGGCCGCGTTGACCCACCACCTGTCCCCGTCGCTCGCGTGTTTCCTGGCGGTCGGTGAGGGACTCTGCGGGTCGGCGTCCTGGGCGGCGTGGCAGTCGCTCCTGCCCGACCTCGTCGAACGAGACGAGGTCCTCGCCGCGGTCTCGCTCTCGTCGGCCCAGTTCAACCTCGGTCGCATCATCGGACCGGTCTTCGCGGCCGTCGCCTTGGCGCTGGGGTCAGTGGGCGTGTGCTTCGCGATCAACGCCGCGTCGTTCGTGTTCGTGCTGGTGGTCTTCTCCTTCGTGCGCACCCCGCCACGACCGCGACCCACCACCCGGGTACGCTTCGTCGCCGAGACCGTCGCCGGTGCGAAGCGCGCGTGGGCGGTGGCGGGCTGTCGCAACCCCATCATCGGGGTCGCCGTGGTCGCGGTCGTGGCGAGTCCGTTCATTGCCTTGGTGCCGGCCATGGCCATCATCGTGCTCCACGCCGACACCGCGTGGTTGGTGACCGCCCAGGGCGTCGGCGCGGTGGCGGGCGCGTTGACGTTGCCCGTGCTCGCCAAACGAACCTCGCGCGTCAGGGTGCTGAAGGCCTCGATCACCGTGCTCGCGCTAGCCCTGTTGTTCTACGCCCTCGCGCCCGACCTCGCCGTCGCCCTCGTCGCGCTCGTGGTGGTGGGTGGCGCGTACATGGGGACCTTGACGGGACTCAATACCTCGGTGCAGGTGCACGCCCCGCACGCCGAACGCTCTCGGATCCTCGCGCTCTACACGTTGTCCCTGTCTATCTTTTACCCCCTGGGGGCCTTCGTCCAAGCCGACCTCGCCAAGAGTTTTGGTGTACGCGACGTCACCGCCGTTGGGGCGCTCACGCTCGGCGCGATCGTGGTGGCGGTGCGTCTTGGGGCTCCGGGATACTGGCGAGCGATGGGTTCGTCACCGTCGCAGTCCCCACTATTACTGGCAGACTAGTGCGGTGCCCTTCGTCTCGATAAATCCCACGACCGAACAAGTCGTCCACGACTACCCCGTCCACACACCCGCTGAGGTCGACCAGGCGCTCAAGGTGGCCGCGTCCGCCTACCAGGGCTGGCGCGCGGCGTCCTTCGAAGAACGCGGCGAGGTGATGCGACGGGCCGCGGAACTCTTAGAGAGCGAAGTCCCGGTCGTGGCCGAACTCATGACCGCCGAGATGGGCAAGACCTTCGCCGCCGCGAAGGGCGAGGCCATGAAGTGCGCGGCGACGATGCGCTACTACGCCGAGCACACCGAGTCGATGCTCGAAGAGGTGACCTTGCCGACCAGCGGGCGTCGCAGCGGCGTGCGTTTCGAGCCGACCGGCGCGATCTTCGCCGTGATGCCCTGGAACTTTCCCCTGTGGCAGGTGGTGCGGATGGCGGTCCCGACGATCATGGCGGGCAACGTGGTGCTCTTCAAGCACGCGCCGAACGTACCGGGATGCGCCAAGTACTTAGAGGACCTCTTCATTCGAGCGGGCTTCGGTCCCGGGGTGTTGACGACGCTCTTCGTCGAGATCGATCAAGTGCCGGCCATCATCGCCGATCCTCGCGTGGTGGGGGTGACCTTGACGGGCTCAGAGCGCGCCGGTCGCTCCATCGCCGAACTCGCGGGCAAGAACTTAAAGAAGTGCGTGCTCGAGCTCGGCGGGTCCGACCCCTTCGTCATCGCGCGCTCGGCCGACCTCGACCTGGCGGTACCCATGGCCGTGACCGCCAGGATCCAGAACAACGGTCAGGCGTGCATCGCCGCCAAGCGCTTCATCGTGGTGCGCGAACGTAGCGAGGAGTTCAAAGAGCGCTTCGTCGCCGAGATGGCCGCGGTGCGCATGGGCGATCCGATGGACCCCGCGACGGTGCTCGGTCCCGTCGTCTCCAAGTCCCAGCGCGACCTGTTGGCCGATCAAGTCACGACGTCACTCGCCGCCGGGGCGAGGGCTCTCACCGGTGGCGTCGTGCCCGAGGGGGTTGGCTACTTCTACCCCGCGACGGTGCTGGTCGACGTTCCGGCCGACTCGCGCGCGGGCTGTGAGGAACTCTTCGGTCCCGTCGCGGTCGTGATGGTCGCCGAGAGTCTCCCCGAGGCGATCGAGCGGGCCAACGCCACGCCGTGGGGGCTCGGCGGGTCGATCTGGGCCACCGACGAGGCCGAGATCGACGAGGGACTCGCGGGCCTCGAGGTCGGCACCGTCTTCGCCAACGCCGTGGTCGCGTCGATGAATGAACTGCCCTTTGGCGGCACGAAGCGCTCGGGCATTGGCCGCGAGCTCTCGTTCCTCGGCGCGCGCGAGTTCACCAACGCCAAGTCCTTCTTCGTGTCATGAACCTGTACTACTTCGACCACGCCGCCTCGGCGCCGCGCCGCGACGAGGTCACCGACGCCATGGCCCCCTGGCAGCGTGGCGTCGTCGGTAACCCCTCGGGTTCACACCGCGCCGCGCGTGACGCTCGACGAGCGGTGGAAGAGGCCCGCGACGAGGTCGCGGCGTTCGTCGGCGCGAAACCCGGCGGCGTGATCTTCACCGCGGGCGGCACCGAATCGTGTCACTTGGCCATCGCCGGCGTGACGAATCGTCACCGTCGCACCCACGAACGAAGCGAGATCGTGATCTCGCGCATCGAGCACCACGCCGTCGCCGACGCCGCCGAGATGATGGCCCGAGACTTCGAGAGCGTCAGCGTGCGCTACGTCGAGGTCGACGCCGACGGCGTGGTCGACCTCGACTCACTCAGCGACGCCGTCTCCTCGCGCAGCGCCCTGGTGAGCGTGATGGCGGTCAATAACGAGACCGGCGTGCGCCAACCGCTCGACGGCGTGAACTCGCTCGCCAAGTCCTTGGTGCCCGGTGGGGTGGCGACCCACACCGACGCCGTCGCGGCCGCGCCGTGGCTGAGCTTGCCCGTGATCACCGCGACCACCGACCTGATTTCGATCTGCGCGCACAAGCTCGGCGGACCGGTCAACAGTGGGGCGCTGATCGTACGCAACGACGTGCCCTTTGACGCGGTGACCCCCGGCGGGGGACAAGAGCGTGGACTCCGTGGCGGAACCGTCGACGTCGCCGCGGCCGTGGGACTCGCGGTCGCGCTGCGCCTCACCGAGCGCGATCGAGCCGACGTGTACGACCGCGTCGCCGACTACCAGCACACGTTGATGGCGGCCCTGAGTCTCCTGCCGGGGTGCGCGATCACCGCGCCCGCCGCCGCGCGCGTGCCCGGCACGGTGCACGTGACCTTCGAGGGGCTCGCGAGCGATGAGGTGCTGTTCTTACTGGACCAGGCGGGGGTGTGCGCGTCGGCGGCGGCCAGTTGTTCCAGTGGCGCGGCGGTCCCGAGTCACGTGCTCGCCGCCATGGGCGTCGAGGCCGATCGCGCGCGAGGGTCCCTGCGACTTTCGATGGGCGCCGAGACCACCGAAGCGGACGTCGAAGCGTTGATCGCGATCCTTTCCTCGGTGGTATTTCGTCTGCGTGACGAGGTCACCGCCGCGCCGGGTCGGAAGGACTAGGACCGTGAAGGTACTCGTCGCGATGAGTGGGGGTGTCGACTCCTCGGTCGCGGCCGGCTTGTTGCTCGAGGCCGGACACGACGTAGTCGGGGCGACCCTGAAGCTCTGGGGTGGCGCGTCGGATTCGGGGTGCTGCTCGGTGGCCGACGTCGACGACGCCCGGCGCGTCGCCCAGACCCTCGGGATCGACCATCACGTCTTTAACTACACCGAGGAGTTCGAACGCCACGTGGTGGCGCCCTTCGTCGCCGGTCACCTGGCGGGCACCTCGCCCAACCCCTGCATCGAGTGCAATCGGCACATCAAGTTCGAACTACTCTTCGAGCGCGCCACGCGCCTGGGCTTTGACGCAGTGGCGACCGGCCACCACGCCCAGGTTGAGGTTCGTGACGGCCACCACCTTCTCGTGCGTGGGGCGGACGGCGACAAGGACCAGAGTTACGTCTTGGGGTACCTGCGCGAGGATCAGCTCGCCATGTTGCTCTTGCCCATCGGCCACCTCAACAAGCACGAGGTCCGCGCGGAAGCCGAGCGACTCGGTCTGCGTACCTGGGACAAGCCGGACAGCCAGGACGTCTGTTTCATCGAAGCGTCCAAGGGCCGCGAGGTCTTCTTGCGACAGCGCGCGACGCTCACGACGGCGAGCATCGTTGACGTCACGACCGGCGAAGAACTTGGCACGACGCCCGCCGCCGAGCTGATGACGGTCGGTCAGCGGCGCGGCGTGGTACCCGGGCGTGACGGCGAGCGGCGTTACGTCTCGCGCGTCGACGTGGCCGCGCGCCGCGTCGAGGTCGGTCGACTCGAGGAGATTCTGATCTCCACCGTGGCGCTGGACGCCGATTCGCTCAGCTTCAGCCACGCCACGCTCAGCGACGGGTCCGCGGTGCTCGTTCAATCGAGCGCTCACGGACGGGCGCAACGAGCGACCCTTCGTCACGACGGGCGTTGGTGGCTGGAACTGGCCGCGCCCTCGCGACCCATCGCGGCGGGCCAGAGCGTGGTGCTCTACCGAGTGGACGATCCGACGGTCGTAGAAGGCGCGGCGATCGTCTCACGCACGTGAGCGACCAGGAGCGCGTCGCGTTCTTGCGCGCGGAGCTCGCTCGCCACAACGAGGCGTACTTCACGAACGACGCGCCCACCATCCCCGACGCCGAGTACGACGCCCTCGCGCGCGAGCTGCGTCGTCTCGAAGAGGAACACCCCGAACTGCGCGACGAACACTCGGTCTCGGGCACCGTCGGGGCTCCGCGCGCGTCGGTCTTCGATCCGGTGGAGCACGCGGTGGCGATGTTGAGCTTGGACAACGTCTTTGACGTCGAGGAGTTGCGCACCTGGAGCGACCGTGTCGCGAAGAGCCTGGAGCACGACGCCGAGACCTTGCGTTTCGTCGTCGAGCCCAAGATCGACGGGCTCGCCCTGTCGATCGCCTACGAGGACGGCGTGCTCGTCCAGGCGGCCACTCGAGGGGACGGACGAGTCGGAGAAGACGTCACCGAGAACGTCCGGACGATCAAGAACGTACCGACGCGACTCGGCGCCGTCGGTCGCTTCGAGGTGCGCGGGGAGGTCTTTCTGGCCCGAGACGACTTCATCGCGATGAACGCCGAACAGGTCGCCGCGGGGCTCAAGGAGTTCGCCAATCCCCGTAACGCCGCGGCCGGAAGTCTGCGCCAGAAGAATCCCGCCGTGTCGGCGGCGCGACCGTTGTCCTTCCTGGCTTACCAACTGCTCGATCCCGATGGTCGTCTCGAGGTGACCTACTACAGCGAGACGATCCGACAGTTGGCCGAGTGGGGCTTTTTGGTCGCGGGGGAGTCGCGCATCGAAGAGGGAGCGGCGGCCATGATCGAGCGCAGCGACTGGTTCCAAGCCCATCGCCACGACCTTCGTTACGACATCGACGGCGCGGTGATCAAAGTCGACGAGCTCGCGTTGCGCGAACGCGTGGGCTTCACGAGCCGAGCACCGCGCTGGGCGATCGCGCGCAAGTTCCCGCCCGAGGAACGAACCACTCGACTGCTCGCGATCGAGGTGTCCATTGGGCGCACGGGCCGGGCCACGCCCTTCGCCGTCTTGGAGCCGGTCGTCGTCGCGGGCTCGACGGTGTCGATGGCGACCTTGCACAACCAAGACCAGGTCGCCGCGAAGGACGTGCGCCCCGGTGACCTGGTGGTCGTGCGCAAGGCCGGTGACGTGATTCCCGAGGTCGTGGGCGCCGTCAGCGAACCGGGCCGGCGACGCGCGAAGAAATGGACGTTTCCCGCGACCTGCCCCGAGTGCGGTCAACCGCTGGTGCGTCGCGGTGAGGAGAGTGACACGTACTGCGTGAACCCGACCTGCCCAGCGCAGTTGCTCGAGCAGATCGTGCACTTCGCCTCGCGCGGCGCCCTCGACATCGAGGGCCTGGGCGAGCAGCGCGTCGCTCAGCTCCTCGCCGCGGGACTCATCAACGACGTCGCCGACTTGTTCGGCCTGCGGGTGGCGGACCTCGAGGGTCTCGAAGGTTGGGGCGAACTCTCCGCGACGTCGCTGGTGCGCGAGTTAGAAAAGGCGAAGACCGCGCCACTCAGTCGCGTGCTCGTCGGACTCGGTATCCGCCACGTGGGACCGGTGGCCGCGCGCGAACTGGCCCGTCGATTTTCTCACTACGACGAGCTCGCGGGTGCGCCGTTGGAGGTGCTCGAGGCCGTCGACGGCATCGGACCGGTGATCGCCCAGTCGCTCTATCAGTACGTGAGGGATGAAGAGACGCGCGAACGGGTCGAACGCTTCAAGGCGGCCGGGTTGACCCTGCGCGAGTCGACGACGGCCTCCTCCCTGGCGGCGACGCTCGCGGGACGAGCGGTGGTGGTGACGGGCGCGGTGCCGGGCTACACGCGCGAAGGTGCCGAGGCGGCGATCGTGGCCCGGGGCGGCACCTCGCCGGGATCGGTGTCGAAGAAGACGTACTGCGTGGTGGTCGGTGAGGCGCCGGGCGCCGCCAAGGTCACCAAAGCCACCGATCTCGGCGTGCCGCTCGTCGCGGCCAGCGAGTTCGAAACCTTGCTCGCGACCGGTACCTGGACGATCACGCTCAACTAGGGCCCGGGGGCGGTATTCGTTAAGTATGGTTTAGCGAATGGCGCCCACCTTCGCTCCCGAGCACACCCTGGCGGGACGGTACCGGATCTCGCGTCTCCTCGGCGTCGGTCGCACCGCCGAGGTCTACCTGGCGGAGGACATCTCCCTACAGCGCAACGTCGTCGTCAAGGTCCTGCTGCCCGACCTCGCGTCGCACGAGTCGATCCGGCGCGCCTTTCGTGACCACATCGTGCGCGCGGCGACGCTGAGTCATCCCCACCTCGCGCGCGTCTACGACGGCGGGCAAGAGCACGGTGCGATCTTCATGATCAGTGAGTACTTGAGCGGTGGCTCCTTAGAAGACGCGTTACGGGCCGGACGGCGACTGAGCGTGGACGACGGTGCGCGCCTCGGTCGAGACGCCGGCAGCGCGTTGGCCTACGCCCACGAACACGGCTTCGTGCTCGGCGCGCTCTCGCCGTCGAAGATCCTCTTTGACGGCGAGGGTCACCTTCGCTTGAGCGACGTCGCCCTGGCCGGCCTCGCGGTGGGGTACCGCGAACGAATGAGCTTGGATGACGCGCGCTACCTCTCACCCGAACAAGCCGTCGGTGACCCGGCGGGTCCCGAGAGCGACGTCTACGCCCTCGCCCTCATCCTCTTCGAGGCCGTCACGGGGAGCGCCGCCTACGAGGGCACGACGCCCGAGGCGATGCTGCGCGCCCGACTCAGCGCACCGCTGCCCGTGCGACTCGAACTCGGCACGCTCGACATGGTGCTCGCCCAGGCCGCCCTGCCCGACCCGCGGCTGCGTCTGGACGCCGAGCAGTTCTCCCAGCGTCTGGGTGCGGTCGTCAGCGACGCCGCACCGTTGGTGCTGCGCCGCGGCGTGAACGAGACGCCACTGCTGGCCGGTTTCTCGCCGAGTGAGACGCGTGGTTCCATCGGCTTTCGAGCCCCGTCAGCCGAGCAGATCGTGGGGGCCTCGGCCGGCGCGGCCGCCTTCCCGCGCGTCGCGCGCGCGATCGGCGACGGGGGCGGCGCTCCGCGTTCACCCGTCGGGCGCACCCCGCGCTTTGACCGGGCGCCCTACGACCTCCCCCGCGCGTCGGGGCAGCGACGGGGCTTCCTCTACGCCGCCTTAGCCCTCGTGGTGATCGCCCTCGCGATCGGAATCGTATGGAAGGCGGGCGTGTTCACGAAGAGCCACACGGTGCCGACCTTGACGGGACTGACGCTCACCCAGGCGCAAAGCGCGGTGGCTGGTGACGGGTACACCTTGAGCGTCAGTGAAGTCGACTCGGCGACCGTGCCGAAGAACGACGTCGTCAGCCAGTCGCCGGCGTCGGGCACGAGCGCCAAATCCGGCTCCATCATCAAGGTCAGCGTCTCCGAAGGTCCCGGGGTCGTCACCCTCCCCACGAACCTTCTCGGCCGCGGGTGCGCGGGCGCGGAGAACGAACTCAGGTCCCTCCACGTGAGTGCGACCTGCCCCGCGGCCGACGAGATCGCTTCGTCGAGGGCGGCGGGCGAGGTCGCCGCCGTGCTCTATAAGAAGACGGCGAATCCACTCGTCGTCCCACGCGGCGCAACGGTCATCCTCGAACTCTCGAAGGGTCCCGCCACCGGGCCGACCACCACGACCACCTCCGCCAGCGAGGGTCCCCGCGCGGAGCCGAACGTTGTGGGTGACGACTACGCCCAGACGGTCGCGGCGTTCCAAAAGGCGGTGCTGTACTTCAAGACGACGGGCCCCGGCGCGGGCACGACGACGTGGACGAAGGTGATCTCCCAGACCCCCGCGGCGGGGACGCTGGTGCCCTACAAGTCAACGGTCACCCTCGACGTCCAGTGAGCGCCTGCGAACTGTGTGAAGCCGCGGTCGTGACGAAGCGCTACTTCGAAGACGACGTCTGTTGGATCGGTGACTGCGAGATATGTCTCGTGCCCATGGTCGTGTGGCGCGTGCACGACGCCGAGCCCCCCGAGGACGTCAAGGCGCACCTGCACGAGGTCTTGGGCGCCGTCGCCGACGAGGAGTTCGACACGACACCGTGGACGATCGACGACCACATGCGCAACATCCCCGACCACTACCACGCGCACGCGCGACCGCCGTACTTTTGGCGTCGTAGCCAACTCTCGCTCTGACGCCTCCTCGGTAGAATCGACGGACTACGTCAATTACGAGGGGGACCCCATGGGAGCACTCGACGGCCGCGTCGCCATCATCACCGGAGCGGGTCGGGGCATCGGTCGCGAGCACGCGCTGCTCTTCGCCGCCGAAGGCGCGAAGGTCGTCGTCAACGACCTCGGTGGGGGGCTGGACGGGTCGTCGGCGGAGGCGACCCCGGCCGAAGAAGTCGTCGCCGAGATCACCGCCATGGGTGGCAGCGCGGTCGCGAACCACGACAACGTCGCCACCTGGGACGGCGGCGAACGCCTCATTAAGAGCGCCCTCGACGCGTTCGGCGACCTGCACGTCCTGGTGAACAACGCGGGCATCTTGCGCGACCGGGTCCTGGTGAACCTCTCGGAGGAGGACTGGGACGCCGTGATCAACGTGCACCTAAAAGGCCACTTCGTGCCGACGCGCCACGCCGCGACGTATTGGCGCGAGCAGGCGAAGGCCGGGAAGGTCGTCAAGGCCTCGGTGATCAACACGTCCTCGACGTCGGGGCTGCTCGGCAACGTCGGTCAGTCCAACTACGGCGCCGCGAAGTCGGGCATCGCCTCCTTCAGCCTCATCATCGCCGAGGAGCTCGGCCGCTACGGCGTGCGCGTGAACGCCATCGCACCCGCCGCGCGCACGCGCATGACCGAGTCGACGCCCGGTCTCTCGGACTACGTCGTCAAACCGGCCGACGCCGCGGTCTTTGACGTGTGGGACCCGGCGAACATCTCACCCCTCGTGGCGACCCTCGCTATGGAGGACTGCGCGGCGACGGGGCAGGTCTTCTTCGTCCAGGGCGGCACGGTGCGAAAGTTTCAGAACTGGACGATGACCGAGACCCTCGAGAACAACGACCGCTGGTCGGTGAGTGAGCTCGCGCGACAGTTGCCCACCTTGCTCTAGTGAGCGACGACGGACCTCGCTCGCGCCTCGACCAAGATGACCCCGAGGGGCGATTCGACGCGGGGATCGACCCATCGAGTGCGGCCTTCGAGGCGCTCAACGGTGAGGCGGGGAGCGACCTCAGTTGGTTCATGCTCCTGCGTCGTCGAGTGCAGGACCACGCCGTCGCCTCNNCCACTCCTCGCCTACGGACTCGCCGCGCCGATCCTCGGCAAGACCGGGGACATCTTCGGGCACCGCCGGCTCTACCTCTTCGGGCTCGTCGGCGCGATGGTCGCGGCGCTGCTCACGGCCGTGTCGCACGACGTCGCGATGCTCCTCTTCGCTCGCGCCCTCGACGGCGTCCAGGGCGCGGCCACCGGAACCGCCTCGGGGGCGCTCATCAACACCGTCTTCTCGCGCGAGGAGCGCGTCAAGGCCATGGGGTGGTGGAGTCTGGTGGGGGGCGGGGGACCGGTCATCGGGCTCTCGCTCGGCTCACCGATCATCGCGGCCTTCGGGTGGCGAGCGCTGTTTTGGAGTCAGTTGGTGCTGATCGTGATCGCCTTCGTGTTCGTGAGCATCGTCTTGCCGCGCAGCCGAGGCGTGGATGACGAGAGCGCCGAGGCGAAGGCGCGAGCGCGCGCGGAGTTCAAACGACTCGACTGGGTGGGGAGTTGGTCGCTCTCGATCGCGGTGACGCTGTTACTGCTCGGTCTCTCCGTTGGTCCCTCGCTCGGGTGGACGAGCGTCCTCACGCTCTCGATGTTCGTCTTGAGCGTCGCGACGCTATGGCTGTTCATCCACCGACTGCGTCACGCAAACAGCCCGCTGATCCCCGGGTACTACTTCAAGCGGCGCAACTTCGTGATGCCGATGATCGTTCGCGCGTGCGTCAACTTCGCGTACTTCGGGAGTTTCTTCCTCTTCCCGCTCCTGATGGAACAGGGGTACGGCTACTCCATCCCCCGCGTCGGTGCGCTCGCGCTGGTGCGTCCCTTGACGCTCGCGCTCTCTTCACCCATCGCCGGCTACGTCGCGATTCGAGTGGGCGAACGGCGCAGCGCCGTCGCCGGGGTGATCTTTCTCATCGGCTCCCTCTCGCTGTTCGCGTTGCTCCAGCCGAGCACCGGTGCGTGGTTCGTGGCGATCGCCCTGGCGCTCTCGGGGCTCGGTCTCGGGGTCACGATGCCCTCGACGAGCTCGCTCATGGCCAATGAGGTGAAGGTGAGCGAGTTCGGCGTGATGTCCGCGGCGCAACTGCTCGCCGTGCAGGTCGGCGAGGTCGTCGGTATCCAGGTACTGGGCACCGTGCAACAGGCCCTCACTCGCCGTCGTCATCTGCTCCACGCCAAACCCGGGGCGGCGTTACTCGCCACCTACCGACCATCCTTCGTGATCGGCGTCGGGGTCGCGGTGGTCGGGCTCGTCGCGGCGACCTTCGTGCGTTCCATTCCCCGCACTCGCGCCACCAGACGCTCAGAAATCGCCCGGTAGTCTGGGTGCATGAGCGTCGACGTCCAGCCCGGTAGCGAGCCCTTCACCCACCTCGGCAACGCCAACGGCGTGCTGGTGCTCCACGGCTTCACCGGCAATCCCGCCTCCATGCGTCCCATCGCCGAGCGCTGCGCGGCGGCCGGCTACAGCGTCGAACTACCACGCCTCGCCGGACACGGCACCAGCGTCGAGGACCTGACGACCACGACGTGGGAGGACTGGCTGGGCGGCGCCGAAGGCGCCTACGACGCGCTCGCCGCCCACTGCGACCAGGTGGCCGTGGTCGGACTCTCGATGGGCGGCGGGCTGGCCGCGCGGGTGGCGGAGCTGCGCCCGGTCGTCGGCTGCGTCTTCATCAACCCGCTCGTGAAGCCGCCACCGAGTGAGTTCGTCGAGGGCGTCGACGCGCTCATCGCGAGCGGTATGACGAGTATCGAATCGATCGGCTCGGACATCAAGCGCGACGGCAGCGTCGAGAGCTCCTACGACGCCACGCCCCTCGTCCCGTTAAGGAGTCTCTTCGCGGGCGTCGCGACGGTCAGCGAGGATCTCGCGCGCATCGGCTCACCGAGCCTGGTCATCGCCTCACGCGAAGACCACGTCATTACCTGGGACCGGGCCGACGAGTTGGTCGAGAAGGTCACGGGACCGGTGGAGCGCGTCTGGCTCGAAGACTCCTATCACGTGGCGACGATCGACAACGATCAGGCACTCGTGGAGTCCTTGACGATGGACTTTCTCGCTCGAGTCTTTGCCTGATGGCCCCCGGGCTCTCTCGTGAGGACGTCGCGAAGGTCGCCGCCCTGGCACGACTGACCTTGAGCGACGAGGAACTCGACACCTTCACCGAGCAACTCTCACAGGTCTTAGAACACGCGAAGGACATCGCGGCGCTCGACTTAGAGGGCGTGATCGCGACGGCCCACCCTTTCGGTCTGGTGAACGTCGTGCGCGAGGACGAACTGCGTGCGTCACTCGACCGCGACGAAGTGCTGGCCATGGCCCCCGACGCCGAAGAGGGGCGTTTCGCGGTGCCGCGCATCATGGGCGAGGCGCCGTGAGCAGCGCCACGCAGATTGCCCGCGACGTCCGGGCGGGGACGACCAGCGCACTTGCGCAGCTCGACACGTCGCTGGCGGCGATTCGCGCCGAGAACGACGCGTTGAACGTGTTCCTCCACGTCGACGAAGAGGGCGCCGACGCCGCGGCGCGTCGCGTCGACGAGCTCGTCGCCGCGGGGGAGGACCCGGGGGCGCTCGCCGGGGTGCCCGTCGCGCTGAAGGACAACCTCTGTCAGCGCGGCGTGCCCACGACGGCCGGCTCGAAGATCCTGGCGGGGTGGCGACCGCCCTACAGCGCCACGGTCATCGAACGACTCTTGGCGGCCGGGGCGGTACCGGTGGGGAAGACCAACATGGACGAGTTCGCCATNNCGGGTGCCCGGCGGTTCCTCGGGGGGTTCGGCCGCGGCGGTGGCCTCAGGGATGACGCCACTGTCGCTCGGTTCCGATACGGGCGGTTCGATCCGTCAGCCGGCGGCGCTCTGTGGCATCGTCGGGGTGAAGCCGACCTACGGACTGGTCTCGCGGTACGGACTGATCGCCTTCGCTAGTTCCCTCGATCAGATTGGACCCTTCGCCAACAGCGTCGAGGACGCGGCCCTCCTACTCGAAGTGATCTCGGGACACGACCCCATGGACTCGACGTCGTTGCCGGAGCCGGCACCCTCGCTCCTCGCGCACCTCGAAGACGGCGTCGCGGGCAAGCGCGTCGGCGTGGTTCGAGAACTCGTCGAAGGCGCCGACGACGACGTGCTCGCGTCGGTCGACGCGGCGCGCGCGGCCCTCGAAGACGCCGGAGCGACGATCGTGGAACTCTCAATCCCCGAGTGTCGCCTCGGGCTCTCGGCCTACTACCTGATCGCCCCGGCCGAGGCCTCGAGCAACCTCGCTCGTTACGACGGGGTGCGCTACGGACTGCGCGTGGACGCCGAGGACGTCGCGGCGATGAATGAAGCGACGCGCACCGCGGGCTT
>PLER01000077.1:347-3660 GCA_003136495.1 Acidimicrobiaceae bacterium | reverse complement strand
GTTCGGGGTCAGAATTTTCCCTCGGCGACGTATTTCAACATGTCGATGTCGAGCGCCTGGTTGGCGACGATGCGCTTGAGCTGGGTGTTCTCTTTCTCGAGTTCCTTCAAGCGCTTGGCGTCGTTGGCCTTCATGCCGCCATATTGCGCCTTCCAGCGATGCCAGGTCGACTCGGTGATCTCCAACTGACGGCACGTCTCGGCCACGTCGTTGCCGGCGTTGAGCAACTTCTCGCCTTCGGCGAGTTTGCGGATGATCTGTTCGGGGGTGTGATGCCTTCTCTTCACGGTGAATCCTCCTGCTCCATTGTGGAGCATCAGGACTCGCAAAACTAGTGGCTCAGTTCAGAGGGATCTTTCCAACGTTATAGACGTTTGCACCACCGACTTTCTCGAAAACACAATGGTTTCCTGTTAATTACCAAACGTCAAAACACGCCGCCTAGACCTCTTAATCAACAGGTTCCGGGTTCAAGTCCCGGCCGGCGCAACATTTGGCAAGGAAGCGGTGACGCCGTCGTCACGCGTAACTAAGACTCAAATCGACGCACGAAATTGAGAGCGATATCGGCAACTTCTTGCCAACCCGAGTCAATAACTAACGAATGTCCACGATTCGGGACTGTGGTGAACTCCGTTACACCAGAGTTCTTCTTCTGACGTCTGTATGCGGCTCTCGCCATGCTGAGCGGAAGCGTGTTGTCTTTCTCGCCGTCAATGATCAGCAGTGGCCCGCGATTCGGGGTTCGCCGATTTACTTTTGCTTCCGTCCAAGGATTGATGTTTGCAAAGGCAGCTTGAAACAGTGGGACACCCGATCCCGGGACCGCGTATTTCTCGTAGAGATCCTTGGCCTCTTCCTCGCTAACAGCATTGGCGAAAGCAAAACGAAATTGATCGAAAGTGAGAGGTACTGCCCGACCGCGATTCAGCGGATTCGCAATGACGGGAGACGCCGCTTTTAGAGCCGAAAGGGGCAAAGGAAGCACTCCACGGAAGGGTGCTGGATCGATCGCCACCGAAGCGCGCGAGAGCCCACGTCCTGCGACGATTTGCGTGAGAAGGCCTCCAAACGAGTGCCCAATGACCACGGGCTTTAGATTGAGCCTTGCGATTACTTCTCCTGTATGATCGGCGACTTCGCCGACGGTCTTGTGCGCAAAAACCTTCGGGTGGGCATTCGCTTCGGCTACTGATTCTGGATCGTCGGGCCACTGCGGGGCGATTGGTGCGAACCCTGCAACATCGAAGAGGTCTTTCCAGCCGTCCCAACTACTCGGCAAAAGCCACAGACCATGGATAAATACGACGGGAGTACGTCCAGATTCATTCGCCGTCTGAACTTGGCTTTCTTCGTACTTAGTGATCGTCGCCATGCGCACACTCTCTTCTGGATTGAATTCGCAGGGCAAGTTTGACGAATCTCTGACATGCTGTCAATGTGCCACAACCAAACTTCGGAGCCACGAAATGTGCTGATGCACAATCGAAGCCGGGTTGTGTCCAGTTATGTTTGGATCATGGGCGTTAAGAACAGTGCTGAAGCACACGAATCTGTCTCAGTCAGCGACATCGCCTCCTTGTTGCTGAGACGTATTGACGAATTGGCAGACGAGATGACGGCGGTTATTGAAAACGCCGTGACGCCCTACCAGCAAGGCGTCGTCGACCACGAGACCCTTCGGGCGGCCAGCGCGATGAACATTGGGGCGATCCTTGGCGATCTTGGACGCGTCAACGCCACAGCATCATTCGAGTCTCGAGAGAACGGGCGCGACCGCGCCGCCGCCGGTGTTCCTCTCACCATTGTTCTAGAGGCCTATCGCGTCGGGGCGCGCTTCATATGGGAGCAGGTCGCGAGCGCTGCTCGCAAACTCAGTGCGGGCAGCGAAGTCGTTCTGGCCGCGGGAACTGAATTATGGCAGGTCCTCGATACCTATAGCCAGGAACTAGCCGAGGGCTATCGCGAAGAAGCGTCCGCTCGGGCACGTTCGGCAGAGGAACAGCGATCCGCACTCTTTCAAGCCCTCTTCGAAGGCCACCTTGCCGAGACCAATCCGTGGGAGGCGGCGCAACTTCTGCGTCTCCCCCAGAATGGTCCACTCGTCGTTGTGGCTGGCGAGGTACCAGCCGTGGGCCGCCACGCTCTGCCTCGGATCGAGCACATCCTCCGCGATAATCTTGGGCTCTTCTCCGCCTGGCGCCTGCTTCCTGACATAGAAGTCGGTGTCGTTGCCCTGCCGAATCCCACCGCGCTGCTTGACGAGCTTGAGGAAGCGTTGTCGACCTGTGCCGTCGGGCGCGTCGGAATGAGCCCCCCATTCAGCGATCTACGAGAGACTCCCTCAGCCCTCACGCTGGCTCGGATGGCGCTCTCCAGCAGCCTCGTCGGAGACGGCGTCACGATCTTCGATCGACACCTTTTGGAGATTGCCGCGGTCAGTGCACCAGATTTCATGGAACGACTCGCCAAGGTGGCGCTTGCCGGACTCGATTCAATACCCAAGAAAGAGCGGATCACCTTGCTCGAGACCTTCGGAGTATGGCTGGATAGTGCCGGCTCCGCCCAAAAGGCGTCCGAACAACTTTTTGTTCATCGCAATACCGTCCACCAGCGACTTCGAAAACTCGAAATGTACACGGGCCAAGACCTCGGTGATCCACGTTCGGCGGCCCTCATCACCCTCGCATTCGAAATCGACCGGCGTCCGTAACCCGCTCGGGCTCAAATTTCTTGCAGCACTATGAGGGAACTGATCTCGATGAATCCCACGAAAAATCCCACACATTAGAACCATTCAGATGGACCAGACCAACCCAGAACATCACCAATCCTTGGGATATCAAGACATACGCGACCAGAACAACACCGCAAAACACTGTGGGACTCGCTCTCAATCAACAGGTTGCGGGTTCAAGTCCCGGCCGGCGCACTGTGCACTGGGCAAAATCTGGCGTCGGCCGAGTGCGGAGCGCTTTCAGCGCGATTCGCGCAGCTTTGACGCAACTAATCTCGGTCCTTTAGTGCCGCGCGACGAATAGCCAGGAGGTTCGCCTTGACGTCAATCACACCGTTCCTTTGGTTCGACACTGATCTAGCCGAACCGATCGCCTACTACACGTCGATCTTTCCCGACGCGTCGAGTTCGGCCATGTTCGGCGATGACGACGGGCCTATCTTCACCGCGGTGATCGAGTTGTGTGGCCAGCAACTGCTTCTCCTTAATGGAGGCCCCATGCACGCGGGCTTCACCGAGGCGATCTCCTTGTTCGCCAGGGTTGAGACGCAGGGCGAGATTGACGATCTCTGGCAA
>PLER01000077.1:0-223 GCA_003136495.1 Acidimicrobiaceae bacterium | reverse complement strand
ACGCTGAGTCCTCCGCCTCCTGCGTTCCGACCGCGGAGTGAATCAACAGGATCCGGGTTCGAGTCGAGCCGCGCACTTCAAAGTCCAGACCAAGACGCCGGTTGGTGGCGCTGGGTCAGATCATGTCTCGGCCAATGCCCAGCCGTTGGAGTCGCACAGGCTCCGAGCGATGGTGTCGGCGCGACTGGGTCTAACGGCGCTCGACTACTCTGAACCTTCCGTC
>PLER01000102.1 GCA_003136495.1 Acidimicrobiaceae bacterium | reverse complement strand
AAGGTGACCGCCGTGCCGTAGGCGACGATCTCGGTCAAGGACTGGGCGACCTCGGAGGAGTCAAAGCGCATCGAGACGATGCCCTCGGCGCCGACCAACTGGGCGTTCTCGATCATCCGGTCCATCGCGTGACGACGGCTGTCCTCGACGAGGCGCGTGTACTGCTTCACTTCACCCCCCGCCAAAGCCTTGAATCCGGCGCCGATGCCCTTGGCGAGGCCCATCGATCGCACGACCACCCCGAAGACCATGCCGAGACTGCGCTCGACCTCGCGGTCCGGGAACGACAGGGCCGTCGTGATGGGAAATTGGGAGCCTCCCGGCTCACCGTAGCGGGGTCCTTCGTCGGACATCGNNGAGGTTCCATCGCAGAGTATCCCTGGCTCGGACGGGTCGTTTACCATCGACGGTGAACCGAGGAGCACAGACATGAGTGGGTTTCCCTACGCGGATCGCTACGCCGTCCACCGCACACTGCCCGAAGAGGGCACCGCGAAAGAGGTGGTGCTCGACGAGCTGGCCGCGATGTCCGCCGCCGAGAACCCCACCTGGGAGGGTGGCCAGTGCTCGGGGACGATGTACTGCGGTGACCACGACCACTACGACTACCTGAACGAGGCCTTCTCCCACTTCTCCTACGTGAACTCGCTCCAGCGCGACATGTGCCCGAGTTCCACCAAGTTCGAAGCCGAGGTCATCGCCATGACCCTCGACCTCCTGGGCGCCGCGGCCCTCACCGAGACGACCCCGGCGGGGCTGGTGACCTCGGGCGGTTCGGGGTCGATCGCGCACGCGGTGTTGGCGTACCGCGAGCACCGGCCGACGTCGGGGCGTCCGAACATGATCAAACCCGAGACGGCGCACCCGGCCTTTTCCAAGGCCGGTCACCTCTTCGGGGTGGAGATGCGCATCGCGCCCGTCGACCCCGCGACGACCCTGGTCGACCTGGACTGGGTGGCGGACCACGTCGATGAGAACACGGTGGCGCTCATCGGCTCGGCCTGTAACTACGGCTACGGCACCGTCGATCCGATCGGCGACCTCGGTGCGCTCGCGCTCGATCGGGGCATCGGTCTCCACGTGGACGGCTGCCTCGGGGGCTTCATCCTGCCCTTCGGTCGAGAGTTGGGGTACGACATCGCACCCTTTGACTTCTCGGTCCCCGGGGTGACGTCGATCTCGGCCGACACCCATAAGTACGGCTACGCCCTCAAGGGCACGAGCGTGCTCTGTTTCGCCGACAAGGCGCTGCGCAACGACCAGTACTTCTACCTGACCGACTGGAGTGGGGGGAAGTACTGCTCGCCGGGCATGGACGGCTCGCGCTCCGCGGGACTCTTGGCGGCGACCTGGGCCGCCATGGTGCACCTCGGCCGTTCGGGGTACCGCCGCTACGCCGAGCAGATCTTCGCAACCTCGGCCACGATGCAGGCCGCCGTGCGCTCGCACGACTCCTTGCGCATCATGGGGCAGCCCTCCTTCCTCTTCTCTTTCACCTCCGACGAGTACGACGTCTACCTGGTGAACGACTTCCTTCGCACGAGAGGTTGGCGGATGAACGGCCAGCAGTACCCCAACGCCATCCACATGGCGGTCACTCGACCACAAACGCAGCCAGGCGTCGCCGAGAAGTGGGCGCTCGACTTAGCCGACGCCGTGGAGTTCGCGCTCGCCCACAAGGACGAGCCCGCGAAGTCCGGCGCCATCTACGGCGGCGTCGCGGGTGGCATGAGTGAAGAAGCTGACGTCTTCATCAAAGCCGTCATGGCCGACATGATGGACCAGCAGTCCTCCATTCCCGCGCCGTGAGCGAGGACGAGCTCGCCCTCACCATCGACCTGGGGACCGGTGGCCCCAAAGTCGGCCTGTGCACGCTCGAGGGCGTGATGCTCGATCATGAGGTCCACTCGGTCGCCACGAACTTCACCGGAGACGGTGGCGCCACGCAAGACGCCGAGGAGTGGTGGCGACTGATCGTCGACTCGACCCGACGGCTACTCGCGCGAGGAGGGATCACCGGCGCTCGCGTTCGCGCGGTCGCGGTCACCGGCCAGTACGCCTCGACCGTGCCGGTGGACGCCCAGGGTCGGCCCACCGGTCCCTGTTTGACCTGGCTCGACACCCGAGGTCGCCCGTATTCGAAGGCCGCCATCGGCGGGCCGGTCCAGGGCTACAACCCACGAAAGGCGCTCGCCTTCGTGCGCAAGACTGGCGGCGGGCCCTCACCGACCGGGGCGGACCCGGCCGGACAGATCCTCTATCTCATGCACGATGAGCCGGACGTGCTCTCGCGCACGCGCTGGCTGATGGAGCCGGTCGACTACCTGACGATGCGCTTCAGCGGCGTGGCGAGCGCGACGCACGCGTCACGTCTCGCGCTGTGGATGACCGACAACCGTGATCTGTCGAAGTACGTCTACGACGAGCGCCTCCTCGAGATGATCGGCATCGATCAGAAGTTCCTCCCGCCGTTGGTGCCCTTCGGTTCGGTCGTGGGACCCGTTACCGCGAGCGTGGCCGACGAGCTGGGTCTGGCGAGCGACGCGCTCGTCACCACCGGGATTCCCGACCTGCACGCGGCGGCACTCGGTGCGGGTGCGACGGGCCTCTTTGACACGCACCTCGCGCTCTCGACGACCTCGTGGATCAGTTGCCCCCTGCCCGCGATGAAGACCGACGTGAAACACTCCATCGCGACCGTGCCGGGCCTCAGCAACGACGGGTACTTAATGATCAACTCCCAAGACACTGGTGCGAAAGCCCTCGAGTGGTTGCGCGGGGTCCTCGCTGGCTCAGGCGAATCTATGACCTTCGAGGAGATGACCACGCTCGCCGCGACCTCACCGCCCGGTGCGCGAGGCGTGCTCTTCTCCCCGTGGCTCGCGGGGGAGCGCTCGCCGGTCGGTAACCGGAGCATCCGCGCAGGGTTCTCCAATCTCTCGATCACCACCACGACGCCGGATTTGATCCGGGCGGTCATGGAGGGTGTCGCCGCGAACAGCGCGTGGCTGTTCGGCTACGTCGAGAAGTTCGCGGGTCGAGCGCTCTCGCCGATTCGTCTCCTGGGCGGCGGCGCGCAGTCGACGCTCTGGTGTCAGATCTACGCGGACACGCTCAGTCGCGACGTCGTCCAGGTGCCCCAACCGTTGCTGGCTCAGTCGCGCGGCGCCGCGATGCTCGCGGCGAGGGCGCTCGAACCCCACCGGCTCGCAGAACTCCCTGAGCGTTCGACCGGCGAGCACTTCGCGCCCGAGCACCACGACCACTACGTCGAGCGAGCGCGTCAACTCGCGAGTATCTATGCGCGCGACACGACGTGGTCGCGACGGCGCTCGCGCACGACAACGCGCTGAGGCCGAGTCGACGGTCGAGCGCCCTCCCACGGCGCCGTGGCTTCCTCACAGAACTCTTATAAAAAAGTGTCGCAACCCTCGTCGTCGGGACCTCGAGTCGACGCAAAAGGGCACTCGTTGCAGGGTTCTGCGCACAATGTCGCCGCTTACATCGTGTCATTACGCTGCCGTGACGATTGGTGTTCACGCCGACATTTCGTAAAAACGCACTCTTAGGTTGGAAATTACTCACCTCCGCGTAGTGGGAGCGGGTGGGAACCGAGAGAAGGCAGTTATGCNNGCGGCGATCACGATTGGACTGGTGGCGGGTTCGTCGAACTCGCCCTCCACGTCAACGACCACGGGCAGTGCGTCGAACACGATTACCTACGCCGAGGCCCCGGGGGCGTCGCCGAACTACATCTTCCCGTACCTCGGCTGCCAGTACTTCTCGGTCGCCACGCTCAGTCAGTTCCAAGAGATGACGTATCGACCCCTCTACTGGTTCGGCACGCCGGGATCCTCCGCCGTTGACTACAGCCTCTCGACGGCGGCGGCGCCCGTCTTTTCCAATGGGAACACGACCAT
>PLER01000057.1 GCA_003136495.1 Acidimicrobiaceae bacterium | reverse complement strand
CTCTCCTCCATCGACCGCTCGCGCGTCGTCCTCGCCACCAAGGTGCACGGCAAGATGGGCGACGACCCCAACGCCGAGGGCAACTCGCGTCGGTGGATCATCGCGGAGTGCGAGAACAGCCTGCGCCGACTCGGCACCGACTACATCGATCTGTATCAGATACATCGACCCGACGAGAGCGTCGACGTCGATGAGACCCTCGGGGCGCTGAGTGACCTCGTGCACCAAGGGAAGGTCCGCAACATCGGCAGCTCCACGTTCCCAGCCGAGCAGATCGTCGAGGCGCAGTGGGTCGCGGAGCGCCGCGGACACGTGCGCTTCATGACCGAACAGCCGCCCTATTCGATCCTCGTACGCGGCATCGAGCGCGACGTCTTGCCCGTCGCCGAAACCTACGGCATGGGCGTGATCCCGTGGAGTCCCCTCGCGGGGGGCTGGCTGGCTGGCAAGTTCGGAGAGGGCAAGGACAACAAGAGTCGACGCGCGGCGATGCTGCCTTCTCGCTACGACCTCACCATCCCCGCCAACCAGCGCAAGCTCGACGCCGTGAACGAACTCACGAAAGTCGCCGACGAGGCGGGTCTCTCACTCATTGAACTGGCGGTGGCCTTCGTACTCGAGCACCCGACCATCTCCTCGGCGATCATCGGACCCCGGACCATGGAACAGCTCGACTCGCAGATCTCCATTCCCGACATCCAGTTGGACGACGCGGTGTTGGACCGGATCGACGAGATCGTCCCACCGGGCACGAACGTCAACGTCGACGACGCCGGCTGGGCCCCGTCAGTACTGACAGACGCTCCTCGGCGTCGACGCGCGTCGCGCAAAGCACTGCGTACGACGTTCTAAACCGCTCGATCGAGCGACGCAAAGTGGTAGTTGTCGCTCGGTAGCGACATCGGCACCTGTCCGGAGTTGTTGGCGATCACCTGTTCCATAAAGACTTCGACGGCCGCTCGCGCGTCGCCGAGCGCGTCGTGGCCCCCTTGGGTTACGCCGTAGTGATCGCACAGATAGCCCAGACCGCGCCGCGAACGAACCGCCCGGCTCGGTTCTATCGCGAGGTCGTGCTCCACGACGTCAATGATGCGCAACAGCGAGAGGTCGAAGTACTGGTCATCCAGCCCGCGACCGAGCACGGAGATGGCGCTACGTCGCAGCATCTCCAAATCGAAGCGGCCGATGTTCGATCCGACGACGTACGCACCGAGCTCGTGGAACTCCCGCAAGATGCGCACCGCGTTGGTGATTCCGCCCTCGACGTTGTAGACCGACGCACTGTCGCGCTTCGCCTCGAGGTCCTCCAGACTCAGTCCGTGTATTCGATACGCCCCCGCCGTGATCGGCCGGTCGGGAATCACGTAGAAGTGCTCGGACCACACCGGCACGCCGAAACGGTACGCGCAGAAGCCGTAGGAGATGGCCCGTTCGCTCTGGACGCTCAACCCCGTGGTCTCGGTGTCGAAGCCCAAGATGAGCTCCGGCACCTGGAGGTATCGTTTCGCCACTCCCCCACTCTTCCAGGCTCATGTCACAGAAGCCAACAGGGCAGTTGCTAGTTGCCCTCCGCCAAGATCTCGCGCACTCGCGGGATGACTTCACGGCCGTAGAGTTCGATGCTGCGCATCAACTTGTCGTGCGAGAGGCGCCCGACGCTGTACTTGAGGTCGAAGCGCGAGATCCCCAAGGCGCTGACCGTCGAGGCGATCTTGCGGGCCACCGTCTCTGGGGAACCGACGTAGAAGGAGCCGCGCTCCCCCGCCTCGGCATCGAAACTGGCGCGCGTCATTGGACCCCACCCCCGCTCGGCGCCAATCTGGTCGCGCTGCGCCTTCACCGCGGAGAAGGACTCCTCACGAGCGAGCTCGTCCGTCGCGGCGACGTAACCCGGAGAGTGCACCGCCACTGGCAACACCTTGGCGCCGAACGACTCCAGAGATTGGTGGTAGAGGTCGACGAGCGGCTTAAACCTGCGCGGGCTGCCCCCGATGATCGCGAGCACCAGCGGGAAGTGGTAGCGAGCGGCGCGCACGATGGAGTCGGGACTCCCGCCCACGCCCACCCAGGTCGTGAGGTGGCCGGAGTCGGTGCGGGGATAGACCGCCTGATTGGTGAGACTCGCCCGCGTGTTGCCCTGCCAGGTGACGTCCTTTTCATCGAGTAACGCCGCGAAGAGGGCGATCTTCTCTTCGAAGAGCTCGTTGTACTGCGCGAGGTCGTAGCCAAAGAGGGGGAACGACTCGGTGAAGGATCCGCGCCCGAGGATCACCTCAGCGCGACCATTGGAGATCGCGTCGAGCTCAGAGAACCGCTGAAAGACGCGGACCGGGTCGTCCGAACTCAAGACCGTCACCGCCGAACCCAGTCGAAGTCGCGTGGTCTTGGCCGCGATGGCCGCCAATACCACCTCGGGCGCCGACACCGCGAAGTCGGCACGATGGTGCTCGCCCAGTCCGAAGAAGTCGACACCGAGCTGGTCGGCCAGGACTGCTTCGTCGATGACGTCGCGGATCACCTGGCCCGCGCTCTTGAGGGCACCCGTCGCGTCCTCGGTCACGTCGCCGAAGGTATCGAGACCCAATTCCACTGTGCTGTCCATCTCCACCACCTCCTCAGAGAGAACAGTCAAGTTTAGGAGGACGCTTCGTAACTTCAGTCGCTCGAGGACTCAGGCCTCCTCGGGGCCGGAACTCGTCACCTCCGGTGGGGCGACGCTCGTCGCGACGACGTCGTCGCTGACCTTGGCCGCCTTGCGCTTGGCGAAGAAGTGCCGCATCCAAAACGTCCCGCCGCCAAAGATGGCGAAGAGCACCAGCGCCGTGACGATGGGCGCGCCGCCCGGATGAGTCGGACCGGCCGCGGGCCGCAGTTCGACTTCGACCAGTAAGAAGACCGCGACGAAGAAGACGATCGCCCAGACGTCCTTACGCCACTTCGCGAGAGTGCCACCGGGCATGAACTCGAGCGGTAATAAGCCGATCACCGTGCCGACCAGTCCGCCGATGAAGACCGAGGCCAGCACGTCGTCAATGATGGCGAGGAGAATGTTGCCACCGTGTTCGAGCGCGAAGTGATTCGTGGGCACCCACAGGAACCATGCGATCAGCGCCACGGCCAACGTTGACAACGACGAGATGGCCGTCAAGTGCGCGTTGTGACGTTCCTCCAGCGTCTCGACGAAGGCGATGGAGACGATGACGCCGTAGAGATACCCGGGCTCGAAGTTCGTCAACCGTGACACCACCACGCAGAGCGCGGCCACGCCGAGGCCGAGGGGCAGGGCGTGCAGGTAGGTGTGGATTGGGTAGTGGTGGTGCTGACGGAACCACTTCGAGATGAACCACCCGATCAGGGTGCCCAGCGCGAAGGCCACGAGCGTCGCACCGATGTCGGCCACGGAACGCGAGTTGAACCCGAACTTCGGGTTCAAGAGTCCCCCCAAGATCGCGCCCATCACCAAGACGCTGTAGAACCACGGTCGACTGGCGTGACCGGGCATCTCGGCGTGTGCTGAGGTCGGCGCCTCCTCGGGCGCGCTCGGCGCCGGGGGGTCGGTCGCCGCCTCTTCGGTCTTCAGACCGAAGGCTTTTCGCATCCGGCGACGGAAGTTCGCCAGGATGAGCAGGATCTCCTCGTAGTTCGAGGTGAAGGTCTGGTTGAAGATGACCGACGGGAACGTGATGAAGAGGATCGCCGCGACGGTGATCACGGCGTTGACGAGGTTGTGGCCCATGGAATGAAAGACCTGATTCGGCGTGCCGATGGCGGCCGCGATAGGTGCCACGTCGGTGTGCTCGTTAATCGGCGTGCTGGCGCCTGATGGCGTGGGTCTGGTGACCTTGACGGCGGAGGCGACGTAGCACATCCAGCTGTACGCGTCGTTGGCGTCGTTCGTCTTCGCGACGACGCTCTTGGCTTGGGTGCCGTACTGCCACTGGCAGACTTTCTCGATCGACAGCGTCCCGCTACTGGCGGCGCACTTCCAGTTGTCGTAGGCGTAGTTCGTACCGTCCACGCCACCCTTCACCAGTTGGGCGGCGCTGTTGGTGACGCTCTCGCAGTAGTCCGAGATGTTGAGCCCCCCGAGCAACGTGCCCGCAGCGGCACCCGACGAAGACGACGTGCCGGAGTACTGACCCGTCAAGAAGTTCACGGTGGCGCTGAGCGAGCCGGAGTCGTTGGAGTAGGTCCCGGGGGCACCCTGGAAGGAGTAGGCGTCGACGAAACCGAGGTAGAGGTCGGTGGCGCCGCTGGGCACCTGGAAGTACTGCACGGTCCCCGTCCCGGTACCGGTGAGTCCGTCACCGATGAAGAACAACTGATCCAGCTCGGGCGAGAGCGACGTGAAGGATTGGTCGTTGGAGAAGTTCAACGACGGCGGTGGCGTCGCGTTAGCGCCGGTTTGGGGTTTGTCGTAGAAGACACCAGTCAAGAAGTACGCCCCCGTCGAGTCGACGATCCCCGAGATCGCGCCAACCGACGAGACGCTCGTGGCTTGGGAGAGGCCGTCGGGACCGTTCGGGTCACCCGGTATCGAGTTGACCGCACCCGTCACGTCAGAGAACGACATCCAGGTGGTGCCCGAGGGAATCGGCACGTCGAGCGGCGGTGTGCCGGCGCCGTCGCCCGCGGGTGCGGGAGGTGTCGTGAGACCCGCGCCAAACACATTGTCCGTGGCTTCGATGGTGGCCGACGTCGACGAGGCGGAAGTCAGCGTCGAGGCGGGTGCGGCGTACTGACCCGTGAAGTAGTTGACCACTGCGCTGAGTGAACCCGAGTTGTCCGAGTACGTACCCGGCGGACCATCGAAGGACGAGCCGTCGACGAAGCCGAGATAGAGGTCCGTCGCGTCAGTGGGCACCTGGAAGTACTGCACGTCGCCGGAGCCCGTGCCGGTGAGTCCGTCACCCACGTAAAAGACTTGATCGAGTTCGGGCGAGAGCGACGTGAAGGAGTGATTGTCGGAGAAGTTCAGTGTCGTCGGCGGCGTGCTCGCGGGGCTCGGTTGAGGTCCGTCGAGGAAGACCCCCGTCAGGTAGAACAACGAGGTCGAGTCGGTGAGACCAGAGATGGAGCCGGTCGCGGTGATACTTGACGTGCCCGCTCGTCCGTCGGGTCCGTTGGTCACCCCCACGGCGTTGCCGACCGTCCCGTTGACGTCGGAGACGCTGATCCACGTCGTGCCCGACGGTATCGGCACGTCGACGGGAACCTTCCCTCCCCCGTTACCGCCCGGGTCGGGCGCCTGGCTGAGCCCCGCCCCGTAGATGTTGTCGACCGCATCGATGGTGAGCGTCGACGATGAGCCGCTCGGTGACAGCGACGCCGTTCCCGCTTCCGCAGCCGACGGCAGCGCCAGGGCACCCACCACGAGGACGCCGAGGACGCCGAGGACGCCGACTGCCTGAACACCCGTCGCAGCCCAACGGCGCATGATTCCCCTCTTCAAACGGCGTGCTGGGATAATACCGTTGGTCAGACGGCAGGACAAGATGACGCGTCGTCGGGGCTGCGCTTAGCCTTCCCGGGCTCTATTCGGCATCGCTCAGGGCCCGACCGCAGCACCGCGGATCGCGCTAGGGCAGATCGCCGCTGAGGCCGTTCTTCCTTCGTAGCCACCCACTCGTGATGTGGTCGTGCATCGCGATGAAGGCACCGTCCTCGTCGTGAGAGGAGATCTTGTCGAAGATGTTGAGGTGGCCTTCGTGAGAGAGCGCGATCTCGGCCAGTCGCATGTGCGGGTTGTAGCGCGCGCTGGCGCGAGCGTAGGGGTGGACCGTTCTGATGATCGAGCGCCCGAGTCGGTTACCCGAACTCCGCAGTATCACGTCGTGAAACTCGATGTCGGCGAGCAGGTACTCATCCGGTCGATCGAGCAATGATTCGAGCACGCCCAGCGCCTCACGAAGCTCCGCTAACTGCGACTCGTCGATCCGCTGGGCGGTACGGCGAGCCATCAGACTCTCTAAGCCCACTCGCACGTCCACTAAGTCGTCGATGATCTCGAGTTTCTCGTCGTAGCGAACCGCCGCTTCTAAGACGAGGGGGTCGAGTAGGTTCCACTGACTGGTCTCGGCGACGGTGGTGCCCTGTCCTTGGCGCACCCGAATGAGACCCTTTTCTTCCAGCAGCTTCAAGGATTCACGAACAACTGTTCGACTGACGCCGAAGGCGACGCAGAGTTCGGGATTCGTCGGCAACGTGGTGCCCGGCGCGATTTCGCCGCTGACGATGTTGTCGATCAGGGTCTGCAGCACGGCTACACCCAGGGTCGTGGGTCTCGGCGGGGCGGGATTCGCCACTAGGGACGTCAGACTCGAGGCCATTTTTGTCCGCACCTCACCGATGTTCGTCACGTCACCTCCGGGCCCAGAAATGAAGCAAAACTCATTTCTCCTCACACATCTTACGTTCGCGCTATTTCATCGCTGTGAAGTGTTCCGTCAAGTTGACTTGAATACATATGTTATCATACGAATGTTGTGATATGAATTAGGAGTTGGTCGCGCCGCTGGGAGACGTCAAGTCGGCGTCGGCACTGAGGTCACAGTACGTATGGGGGGATAGTGAAGATAACGAACGTCGAGAGTTTCACTGTCCCGTCGCCCGGGGCGAATCCCCCATTCGCGTGGCGCAACGGACTGCCGGGGAGCCCCGGTGACGGCGTCGTTTCAGTATTGCGTATCGCAACCGACGACGGCGTCGAGGGCGTAGCGATCGCCCCTCGACCCGGCAGCGCGGTCATCGTCACCGAACTCATCGAGCGAGTGTTACGCGAGGAACTCCTCGGTGCCGATCCCCTCCAGCGAGAGTGGCTGTGGCACCGCATGTGGGAACTCGACCGCGTGATGGAGTTTCCGATCAACATCCTCGGACTGGTCGACACCGCGCTATGGGACCTGGCGGGACGACTGTATAACGCACCCACCTGGGAGGTCCTCGGCGGGTACCGGCGCGAGATCGAGGCGTACGCGTCGACCTCGACCTTTCCCACCCTCGAGGAGTTCCGCGACGTGGTGAGTCAGTGCATCGAACTGGGCTACCCCGCGATCAAGCTCCACGCGTGGGGTGACGCACGGCGCGACGCGCAGCTCTGTCTCGCCATTCGTGAACTGGTCGGTCCCGACGTCGCCCTCATGTACGACGGTTCGGCTGGCTTTGACTTAGCCGACGCCGTCTACGTCGGCCAGGCGCTCTCGGAGGCGAACTTCCTCTGGTACGAAGAGCCCATTCGCGAGTTCAGCGTCACCGCGTACAAGTGGCTGGCCGAACGAGTCAGTGTGCCGCTCAACGTCGCCGAGACCTCCGACGGGGTGCACATGAACACCGCGGACTTCATCCAGAGCGGCGCGGCGACCTTCGTGCGCACCAGCACGGAAATTCGCGGCGGCTTCACCGGCGCCATGCGCATCGCGCACCTGGCCGACGCCTACCGGCTTCGAGCGGAGCCCCACGGCAACACCATCTACGCGCGCCATCTCTGCATGGCGATACCCAACTGCACGTACTACGAGTCCTTGGTGACCTCGAATCCGGTACGGCGCGAAGTCGGCATCAACGCACGAGGCATCGTTGCGGCGCCACCAGGTCCAGGAGTCGGTCTCCCGATGGGTCCCCACTATCCGGCCGAACTGGAACAGTACGTCGTCGACCTCGCGTCGACGGTCGTGCCGTAGTGAAGCAGGGGGAAGTGCCGCGAATCATTTCGATCAACCAACAGCAGTCACTAGCAAGTAGATAGAAAGGGAACATAACGAATGAGTTCACCGATACGAAGTAAGGAAGGGCGCAGACGGCTTCGTCCGAAGTTGCGCACTTCAGTTGTCGCGCTCCTGGCGACCAGCATGGCGCTGGCGACCTTCGGCTTCGTCGAGGCCGCCTCGGCGGCCAAAGCGAAGAAACCGACGATCACGATCTGGGTCGACTCGACTCGAGTCCCCCAGGTGAAGGCGTACGAGAAGGCGCACCCCACCGTGAAGATTGCCATGAACATCTACAACGGCAACGCCAACGGTTCCGGGACGCTCCAGTCGAAGATCGCCCTCGACAATCGGGTGGGCAACGGCTGGCCCGACATCGTCTTCAGCGAGGAGAACAACGACGCCGCGTCGTTGGCGAGCCCGCAGTTCAACTACCCCGCGGTCTTGAACAAGGGCCTGGTGTCGAAGAAGATCCTTGGCGGCTACGCCGCGGGGACGCTCGCTGGTTGCACGGTGAATGGCAAGGTCTACTGCCTGCGCAACGACCTGGCCATGAACGTGCTCTTCTACAACTCTGCGCTGATGACCCAGTTCGGCTACACCGTGCCGACGACCTGGCAGGGCTGGCAGACGTTGGGTGAGCAAGTAGCCACCCAGCACCCCGGCTACATCGTGGGCAGCGTGGGCGACAACTGGGACGACGACATCTACCTCTGGCCGAGTGAGTGCCACGTGGACGACGTAGTGAAGACCGACACGATCGACATCAACGCCGCCGACCCGAACTGCACGCGCGCGACGCAGTTGATCGATCCGCTGATCAAGGACGGCGCGGTCACGACCGACAGCGTCTTCTCCTCGACCTTCGGGACGACCTACAACAACAAGATCCTCATGATGGTGGGTCCGGCTTGGTACGGTCAGTACCTCTTCCCGGGCCTCGTCACCAAGGGTGACCTCGCGGTCGCGGACCCGCTCAGCTGGGGTTCCGGTCCGACGGTGACCGGTGAAGTGGGCGGCGGACTGTGGTTCATGTCCTCTCACGTCACGGGCGCCACGAAGACGTTGACGGCGTCGATCCTGACGTGGCTCTCGACCTCCTACGGGAGCCAGGGCATCTCCCCGGGATACCCCGCCTACGTCGCGGACGAGACACCGTGGATCGCCGGTCAGCAGGCCTCGGGTCTCTACTCGAACCAGATCGCTCCCGTGTTCGCGAAGGCGGCGACGGAGGTGTGGTCCGGCTGGTCACCCGTGCCCTGGAGCACCGACTCGGTCTTTGGCTCAACGGTGGTGACCGGACTCAACTCGGGTTCGACGATGACCTCACAACTTGCGGGATTCGCGTCGCAGTTAGCGGATTTTGCCCAGAGCGATGGCTACACCGTCGTAACGACGCCGTAGTAGGAAGAGTCAGTGAAATCGGCCGTGTCTCGCGAAGCCTCAACCCCTCTGGACACGACCGATTCATTGACACCCACACTGCGTCGAAAAAGGAAGAAGGGAGTAGCCGGATACGCATTCGTATCCGGCTACTTCGTTCTGCTGATCCTCTTTGGTGTCTTGCCAGCGGCCTACGCCATCGTCTTGGCGTTCACCGCCAGCGGCGGTCACTTCACGGGGCTGACGAACTTCATCAAGACGGGCGAAGACTTCCGGTTCCTGCCCGCCTTCGAAAACGTCGGTAAGTACCTGCTCATCTGGTTGGGTTCCCTCGTCGTGATCGTGCTGGGTCTCGCCCTCATGCTGCACAGCATCGCGCGAAGAGTGAGCGCGGCCTTTCGCTTCATCTTCTACCTGCCCGGTGCGTTGGCCGGGGCCGCGAGCGTGCTGGTGTGGCTGTTCATGTTGGACCCGACCGTCAGCCCGTGGCGGCTCTTCCTCGGCGTCTTCGGTTTCAAGAACCTCGGTCAGACGATCCTGCCGGGCCACTTGCCACTCATCTTCGCGATCATCGCATTCTGGGCCGGCGCGGGAGGGTGGATCGTCGTCACCTACGGGGCGCTCAACAACATCCCCAATGAACTCATCGAGGCGGCACAACTCGACGGCGCGGGGGCGATACAGACCGCATTACGCATTAAGTTGCCGCTGATCAAGAAGTGGATCGTCTTCATGCTGATCCTGGCCTTCGCGGCGGGAACGCAACTCTTCGTCGAACCCCAACTCGTCGGCGAAGCGAGTCTCGGGCTCATCAGTCCGACCTGGTCGCCGAATGAGTTGGCGTACTACTTCGCGTTCCAGGACAACAACTTCAACTACGCCGCCGCGATATCGGTGGACCTACTCGTCATCGGGCTGCTCTGTGCCGCGGTGCTCGTCTTTCGAACGAAACTCTTCGAGGTCGAGTGATGCGACTCTTCAATCGGATCTGGTCGCGCACGTTCTCCTACATCATCCTCCTCGCCTTCACGGCCTTCTTCGTGGTCCCGGTCATCTGGCTCCTGTTCGCCCCCTTCAAAACGGATCACAACCTGGTCTTCGAGAATCCCTTCGCGCTGGGTACGTTGGGCAACCTCTTTCACGCGGCGCACGTCATGTTCACCTTCGAGGACTACGCGCTGCTCAACTGGCTGAAGAACTCGGCCATCTACTCCTTCGGCGGCATCGCGATCGCCCTCATCTGTTCGATCCCCGCCGGCTACGGCCTCGCCCACACCCAGTTCATCGGGCGCCGGACGCTCCTCGGCGTGACGCTCTTCGTCATGATCATGCCCGCCACCGCGCTGGTCCTGCCACTCTTTCTCGAGGCGAACGCCGTCCACGCGGTGGGCACGCCCCTGGCGGTCATTCTGCCCTTCTCCTTCTTTCCCTTTGGCGTGTATCTGGCCTACATCTTCTATTCGTCCTCGGTACCCAAAGACCTACTGGCGGCCGCGCGCATCGATGGATGTAACGAGTGGGACGTCTTTCGCCGGATCGCCCTCCCGCTGGCGCGACCGATCATCGCCCTGGTGACCTTCTTCGCCTTCGTCGCGAACTGGAACAACTTCTTCCTGCCCTTCGTGATGCTGCCCAACAGCTCGAACTACCCCCTGCCCATTGGCCTACAGGATCTGCTCTCGGCGACGCCCGCGTTCAACCCCGGCCAGGGCGGCCAGGTGCCCATCTACCGTCCGGAGCTCGCGATCGCGACCATCGTGGCGATGGCGCCGGTGATGATCGTGTTCCTCTTCGCACAACGGTCCTTGGTGTCGGGACTCCTCGCCGGCGCCACCAAGGAGTAGGTGGATCGACGTGCGACCCCACCAGCCACCACGTTCGTCGTTCGACGATCACTCCCCGCTTCCCACGATCTCGACCGATCGCTCGAAAGGACTTGCCGATGGCGCCCGTTTCACTTGAGAAACTGACGAAGGTATACCCCAATGGATTCGAGGCCGTCCACGAGTTCGACCTCGAGGTGGCCGACGGCGAGTTCATGATCCTCGTGGGCCCCTCGGGTTGCGGCAAGACGACCGCGATGAGGATGGTCGCGGGGCTCGAGGAGATCACGAGTGGGACGCTACGCATCAATGGCGAGATCATGAACGACGTCTCACCCCGCGACCGCGACATCGCGATGGTCTTTCAGAATTACGCGCTCTATCCCCACATGACGGTCGGCGAGAACATCGGCTTCGCCCTGAAGATGAAGCACACGCCCAAGTCAGAGATCGAGAAGAAGGTGCGAGAGACGACCGAGATCCTCGGACTCACCGAATGGATCGACCTTAAGCCGGGTCAACTCTCTGGGGGACAGCGCCAGCGCGTGGCCATGGGTCGAGCGATCGTCAGAGAGCCCAAGGTCTTCTTGATGGACGAGCCGCTCTCGAACCTGGACGCGAAACTGCGCGTGCAGATGCGCGCCGAAGTCGCTCGCATCCAGCGCCGATTGGGGGTCGCGACGATCTACGTCACCCACGACCAGGTCGAAGCCATGACGATGGGCGACCGGGTCGCCGTGATGCGCGCGGGCCTGGTCCTCCAGTGCGACAAGCCCCAGACGATCTACGACCACCCGCTCAACCTCTTCGTCGCGGGTTTCATGGGATCGCCGTCGATGAACCTCTTCGAGGCGCGTCTCGGCGAAGGCGCGACGACACTGTTTCTTGGCACCCAGAAGGTCGAACTCCCCCCGACGGTGCTCAGCGCCAAGCCGGCACTCGGACGTTTCGCCAACGCGGAGGTCGTGGTCGGGATACGACCCGAGAGTCTCGCGGTCGCCGGCACCGCGACCGGGGAACGAACCGAGGATCTGGTCTTCTTCGAGGGCGACGTCGATCTGGTCGAGGCGTTGGGATCAGAGATCCTCGTGCACTTTTCCACCGACGCCCACCGCGTCGAAGCCGAGGGCATGTACAGCGACGACGCCGAAGGCCTGGACGCCGGTTCGATCACCCAGCGCGGCGAAGGAGTGGCGCGCGTGTCGCCCGAGACGCAACTGGTCATTGGCGAACACGTGCGACTCCAGGTGAACCCGAAGCGGCTCTTCTTCTTCGACCCCGTGACGGGCCTCGCGCTCAACGGGTGAACGCGACGGACATGGTAGGTGTGTTTCTAGCGGAATCGTCATCAAGGAGTGAAGGGAGCGGCAATGTCAGGTCGTGACGCCAACGAGGTAAAGCCCGGCGACCTCAAGGAGTTCGTGGGTCTGCGCGCCCTCGTCACCGGCGGCGCGTCGGGCATCGGTCTCGCCGCCGCCGAACGGCTCGCCGCGTCGGGTTGTCGCGTCGCCGTGTTGGACCTCGAAGTCACCGACGTCGACTCGCACTTCCTCGCGGAGCTCTGTGACGTCGCGAACGCCGAGAGCGTCTCGAGGGCCGTCGGTCGCGTCGTCGCGGAGTTCGGGGGGCTCGACATCGTGATTAACAACGCGGGTATCGGGGCGCAGGGCACGGTCGAGGAGAACACCGATGACGAGTGGCGTCGCGTCTTCGAAGTCAACGTCTACGGCGTGGTGCGCGTCACGCGAAGCGCGCTGGCGCACCTTCGTCGTTCGGAGCACGCAGCGATCGTCAACACCTGCTCCGTCGCGGCCGAGGTCGGACTGCCGCGACGGGCGCTCTACAGCGCGACCAAGGGGGCGGTGCTGGCGTTGACCCGAGCCATGGCGGCGGACCATCTCGCCGAGGGCATCCGGGTGAACTGCGTCAATCCCGGCACGGCGGACACTCCCTGGGTCCAGCGGCTACTGGGTCAAGCGGCGGATCCCGACGCGGAGTTGAAGGCACTCTCCGCGCGCCAGCCCCACCGGCGACTCGTCACCGCGCAGGAGATCGCGGGGGCCATTGTCTACCTCGCGAGTCCCCTCTCCGGCTCGACGACCGGCATCGCGCTCAACGTCGACGGCGGTCTCGTGGGGCTTCGCGTGCCGCAGAACCCGGCGTGACCTTCCCGAGAGCGTGGACCACGGGATTACCGGGGTGTCGAACGTGGCGCTGACGAGTTTGGGCATCGGGACGAGGGAGCCAATCAGCCGCTTCGTTCTCGGCTGTGGCCCGTTCGGCAACCTCTTCGCGCCGGTCAGTGACGACGACGTGACAGCAGCGCTCGAGACGGCGTGGGACGCGGGGGTTCGGGTATTCGACACGGCCCCGCACTACGGCGTGGGGCTCGCCGAGGAGCGTCTCGGCGCGTTCCTGCGTGGACGGGAGCGCTACGAGTTCGTGGTCTCGACCAAGGTCGGTCGACTACTCGTCGACGCCGACGAGGACGTCTCGGGCGTCGAGGGGTTCGTTGACACTCCCCGACGCCGAAGGGTGCGTGACTACAGTGCGCGAGGCGTCCGTCGTTCCATCGAGGAGAGTTGTCAGCGGTTGGGAATCGACAGCGTGGACATCGCTCTCATCCACGACCCCGACGACTTCGAGGACGTGGCCATGAACGAGGCCTATCCCGCATTGGCTGAACTACGCGGCGAAGGCGTGGTGAAGGCCATTGGCGTGGGGATGAATCACGCCGCGATGCTGGAGCGCTTCGTGGAACAGACCGATATCGACTGCGTGCTCGTGGCGGGTCGCTACTCGCTGTTGAACGACGACGCCGAAGCGCTGTTTCGACGCTGCGACGAACGTGACGTCGCGGTGCTGGTGGGCGGCGTGTTCAACAGCGGCGTCCTCGCGGACCCCTCCCCCACGTCGACCTTCGACTACCGGCCCGTCGACGCGGCAGTACTTGCGCGTGTCGAAGCCATCAATGACGTGTGCGCACGTCACGGCGTGAGCCTGCCCGCGGCCGCCGTGCAGTACGTGCTACGTCGCCCGTCGGTGGCCGCGGTGGTGATCGGTGCTCGAAACGCCGAAGAGGTGTCGAACGATCTGTCGTATCTCGACGTGTCGGTGCCCGACGCACTCTTTGAGGAGCTTCGCAGCCGAGGCCTCATCGAGCGACGCGCGCCGGACGTAACGTCATGATCGATTCGCACTTTCACGTGTGGGACGCCGGCGCGCGCGATCACTCCTGGCTCTCGGCGGCACCGACGCTCGAGCTTCGATACCCGATCGAGCGCTACGAATCTGAGGCGACTCGCCTCGCCATCGACGGCGCTGTCTTGGTCCAGGTGCTCAACGATGCTGCAGAGACGCTCGAGTTCTTAGACGTAGCGGGCGCGTCACCCCTCGTCGAGGGTGTCGTCGGATGGGTCGATCTGACCGCTCCTGACGTGGAGGAACAACTCGCGGCGCTGCAGGAATCTCCTCACGGTCGCTTTCTCGTCGGCGTCCGCCATCTGCTGGAGGGAGAGGCCGACGTCGACTTCCTCGAGCAACCCGCGGTCTTTCGCGGTCTGTGCGCGGTCGCGAAGTGCGGTCTCACCTTTGACTTCATGGGTCGAACGGACCAGTTGGCGTCAGCACGACGCGTGCTCGAACGCTGCAACGAACTTCGAATCGTCCTCGACCGTGCGGGGAAACCACTACTGAGCGATCTGGGAGCCTTCAACTGGCGCGAACACCTCGTGGCCATGGCGAGGACCGGCCGGGTCGCCGCGAAGTTCGCGGGCCTCGCGAACGAAGCCGGTCCGGGGTGGAGCGCCGACGTCATTCAACCCGTCGTTGATGTTTTGCTCGACACCCTGGGCCCTACGTCGCTGATGTTCGGCTCGGACTGGCCCGTCTGTCTCATGGTCGCGAGTTTTGACGAAGTCGTCGACCTCACGCGCGACTGCTTTCGCGGTCTCGACGCGTCAGAACTGGCGGGCGTGCTCGGAGAGAACGCCCGGCGCGTCTACGGCTTAGCGCCAGCGTCGCTGGTGGCGTAAGGCGTGCGTCGTGTTCGTCGTGTCGAAATGAAGGAGAAGAGATGAAGCTAATGCGCGTGGGTGAGTTCGGCCGCGAGACCCCGGCCGTCATGACGCCCGAGGGTCGAGTGCTGGATTGTTCGAGCCTGTACCCCGACTTCGACCCGGCGTTCTTCCGTGACCACGGCGTCAAGGAACTCCAACGACAGCTGGCATCAGCGGAGTTGCCCGAACTCGACATGACCTCGCGACGCGTCGGCGCTCCGGTGGCCAGCCCTCAAAAGATCGTGTGCGTGGGGCTCAACTACGTGACCCACGCCCAAGAGAGTGGCCAGACGCCGCCCGACGAGCCGGTCTTGTTCATGAAGTCACCGGGCACGCTCGTTGGCCCGAACGACACCGTCTTGATTCCCAAGCGCTCAACGAAGACCGACTGGGAGGTGGAACTCGCGGTCGTCGTGGGCACGCGCGCGAGTTACCTGGACTCGCCGAGTGACGCGCCGTCATACGTTGCGGGCTACGCGATCTCCAATGACGTCTCCGAGCGAGAGTTCCAACTCGAGCGGGGCGGCCAGTGGGACAAGGGCAAGAGCTGCGACACCTTCAACCCCCTAGGACCGTGGCTCGTCACGGCCGATGAACTGCTCGATCCCCAAGACTTGGAGATGACGCTCTCGGTCAATGGGGTGTCGCGCCAACACGACTCGACCAAGAGCATGATCTTCTCGATCAACTACGTGCTGTGGTACATCAGTCAGTTCATGGTCCTCGAACCGGGCGACGTCATCAACACCGGCACGCCCGCGGGGGTCTCACTCGGTCACGACGACGTCGCCTACCTGAGACCGGGCGACGTCATGGAACTCGACGTCGCGGGTCTCGGGCGGCAACGCCAGAACGTCGCCAGTGCCTGAAGCGACGCGCGGGGCGACGGCGCTAGCGTCGCGGGTCGACCTGAATCTTCGGACCCGGTCCGGCACCCGCCGGTCGCTGACCGGCCAGGACGCTCCCGACCTCGTCAAAGCCCACGGTCGCACCAATCAACCCGCGGGGGTCGACGCGTCCCGAGGCGTAGATCGAGATCGTCTCGTCGAGGGCGGGCGAGGCGCTGAGAATCCCCAACGCCGTCACGTCCTTCAGCGTGAGCTGTCGGCTGTCGATCACGCTCTCGGTGGAGCCGATGCCGATGAACACCACACGACCACCGGGTTCGACGAGTTCGACGGCCTTGGCCGGCGAGGTCGCGTCACTGGTGGCGTCGATGACGGCGTCCCACTCGAGCGTTGGCAGGTCCTCGAAGTGCCAGACGCCGGTAAAGCCGAGGGTGCGGGCGAAGTCGATGCTCGCGTCCGTGATCCCCGCGAGGTGCACCTCGACCCCTTGGGACGCCGCGAACAGCCCCGCCAGCAAGCCAATGGTGCCTGGTCCAATGATCAGGAGCCGTTCATCCGTCGTGAGCGCCGCGCCGAGCACCGAACGCAACGCGTTCCCACCGGGCTCCACCAGTGCTCCGAGTGCGTCATCCACGCTGTCGGGGAGTTCGTGCAAGGAACGTGCGGGCACGCTCAACTGTTCGCCCAGTGCACCAGGGAAGTCCCCCCGCACACCGACCTCGGAGCGACGCTCGCAGACGTGTTGGTGACCCGCGCGACAGCGCCGACAGACACCACACCCGAGCATGGTGTCACCCATGACCCTTCGTCCCAACCAACGTTCGTCGACACCCTCGCCGAGCGTGGTGACCGTGCCCATCCACTCGTGTCCGAGTCGCAGAGGAAAGTGAGCGTGACCATCGTGGAGATAGGGCATTTCGCCGCGAAAGAACTCAACGTCGGTGCCACAGAGTCCCACCCGTTGCACGTCGACGACCACGAACCCACTCGGCGCCGTCGGAGCCGCGACCTCCACCACCTCGCAGGTGTAGGGCTTCGTCAACTCAACGGCGCGCATCAGTGTCGCCGCGCACCCGTCGCGATCGCGCACAGCGAAGCAGGCCGGGCGCTCATGATGTTCCTTATAGTAGTCAGTGATCTCGAGAAGCGGAACTGAGAGTCGTGGTCCCACACCGAAGTGCACAGTGGTACGCGGGCACCGACCGCAACGCCTACATCCATCGCGCGTGGATGCGCCGAGGCCTCGCCGAGAACGCCTTCGACGGCCGCCCCCACGTCGCCATTGCCAACACCGCGTCGGACTTGACGCCCTGTAACGCGCACCTCGACGAGGTGATGCGCAGCGTCAAAGAGGGCGTCTACCAAGCCGGCGGGGTGCCACTGAATCTTCCGGTCGTCTCACTTGGGGAGACCAACGTACGTCCGACCGCGATGCTCTGGCGAAACATGGCGGCGATGGCGACCGAGGAGATGATCCGGGCCAACCCCGTTGATGGTGTGGTGCTCTTAGGCGGTTGCGACAAGACGATCCCGTCGCTGTTGATGGCGGCCGCGTCAGTCGACCTACCGGCGATCGTCGTGCCGGGCGGTCCGATGAAGACCGGCACCTTTCAGGGCCAGCCGCTCGGCTGCGGCACGGACGTGTGGCGGCTCAGCGAGGAGACCCGTGGCGGGACGTTGAGCGAAGAACAGTTCTTGCGCTCCGAGTCGTCGATGATCTCCAGCCGGGGGCACTGCAATACCATGGGCACCGCCTCCACCATGGCGCTCGTCACCGAGGCTCTCGGCATGACGATTCCCGGCATCGCGGGCACGCCCGCGGTCGACAGCCGGTTGCTCGAGCACGCGCACGAAACCGGGCGCTACATCGTCGAACTCATCGACGCGGGGCGTCGTCCGAGTTCGATCATCACCAAGGGGTCGTTCCAGAACGCGATCGTGACGCTGGCGGCCATCGGCGGATCGACCAACGCCGTCGTGCACCTGTTGGCGATCGCCGGACGACTGAACATCGAATTGACACTCGACGACTTCGACCGAATTGGATCGCGCGTGCCGCTGCTGGTGAACCTCCAGCCAGCGGGTCGTTTCCTCATGGACGACTTCCAGCGGGCCGGTGGCCTGCTCTCGGTGCTGCGTGAGGTGAAGGACCTGCTCGACCCTGACGCCCTGACGGTCACCGGTCGTCCCCTCGTGTCGTACCTGGAGGACGCACGAATCTGGGATGACGAGGTGATCGCCCGTCGTAACTCGCCGATCGCTCCCGAAGCGGGTGTCGCGGTGCTGAGAGGCAACCTGGCTCCCACGGGCGCCGTCATCAAGCCCGCGGCAGCGTCCACGCACTTGCTACAACATCGTGGTCGGGCGCTCGTCTTTGACTCCATCGAAGACATGCACGCGCGCATTGACGATCCAACGCTCGACGTCGACGCCGATTCGATCCTGGTGTTGCGCGGCTGCGGGCCCCGGGGCTATCCCGGGATGCCCGAGGTTGCGAACATGCCACTCCCGAAGAAGCTCCTGGAACAGGGTGTTCGCGACATGGTCCGCATCTGTGACGGGCGCATGAGCGGCACGGCGTACGGCACGGTCGTGCTCCACGTCTCGCCCGAAGCGGCTGCGGGCGGACCGTTGGGACTGGTGCGAACGGGCGACGAGATCACGCTGGACGTTCCCGGTCGCACATTGACGCTCGAGGTGAGCGACGAGGAACTCGCCGCGCGTAGCCCGAGCGTCCCGATGGCGGCGGCGTTCGCCAAGCCGGAGCGGGGGTGGGAACTCCTCTACGTGGAGCACGTGCTCCAAGCGGACTCCGGGGCGGATTTGGACTTCCTTCGAGGTTCGAGTGGCGACCGCGTTACCCGCGAGTCGCATTAGGACCTAGGGGATGCTCAAGGAGACGGGCGCACTGATGTAGGGGCCCGTCAACGGATCCGGTCCGGTCCGGGCGGCTCGTAGCTTTGCGAAGGTGATATCCGCGGTGGTGGCCGAGTTCCATCCCAGCACCACCGCGTTGACGACGCTTTTTTTCCAACTCGAGGGGAACTTCTCCGTTGTTTCATAGACCTCGGAGTTTGACTTGGTCACGCCGGTGGAGATCACGACGATCTGTTCATTCAGCAGAGTCGTCCACGACGCGTTGAAGTACTGGACGACGAAGAAGTTCAACCGGTCGTTGGCCGTGGCCGGTTGACCGGCCGTCCACGACAGCGAGACAGTGTCCTTGGAGACAGAGACGTCGGGCGAGAAAATCGTCGGGGCCACGTTTTGACTGGACAAGATCGTCCCGCCGATCGTCGCCGACGCCTTCTCGTCGATGTTGGCGGGGACCTCCGCGTTCTCCGTGGCGATGCCCGTGGCCGGCACCCACGGCGTGGCCTTACCCGCGGCGAAGAGGGCGGTCACGGCACCCGAGAGGGTGCGGTCGTCGTTCGACGTCATGGCGCGCGCCAGCAGTTTTACGAACGCCACGCTCCCGTAGACGCCCGAGAAGTCCGGCGAGCTGTCGGTCGCCCACAGCACGCGCGCGACGGACGCCTCGTTGTCCTCGCCCAGGCTCGGCCACTTCGGCGTGTTGCCGGGCAGGTCCAACTGTAACGAGACCTTCCCGGTCGGTGTGTAGTCGATGTAGATGGGCGGGGTCGCACCGACGTCGGTCAGACCAAGCGAACTCGTGCCCATGACGTCCTGCACCATCTGGGAGAAGAAGTCCGCGAATCCCTCGTCCCACGCGATCGCCAGTCCCTGCGACTTGTTGGCCTCGTGGTTGGTCATGTTCCAACTGAGGAGGTGGTCGGCGCTCGCCACGTGGGTGGTGTTGAGAATGCCGAGGAGGGACGCGACGTAGTGGCCGTACTCGTGGAGTAGGACACCCCAGTCGAAGGCGTCGTCTTCGTTGATCTCCCCCAGGTCTTTGGCGGGATTGAAGTTCGAGACGCCACTGCTGGCCGGGAAGGGGTAGAGGATGTTCAAGAACTTGGGCGTCGTGCCGTAGTCGCTGAGCCAGTCCGTGCCGGTGACCACGGCGTTGTCGATGTCCAACGCCTGGTCGAGCGTGTCCGTGACGCCACTGGGTGCCCATGAGAAGTGCGTGGTGCCCGAGACCATGCGCACGGGACCGAGTGCCTTGCTGGCGTCGGCGCTGCTCGTGAGTTTCGCCCCACCCGCGGCGGACGCCTCCGCGGTGCTCGAGTAGGGGATGATCTCCGAGTTCGCCGTCGCCGCGACGACTTTCACGCACACGTACTGCTGGCTCGATGAGAGCGTGGTCGTGTACTCGCCGGTCTGACTGGTGTACACGGTACTGAGTACCGTCGTCGAGCACTTCGACGCCGTCGCGTCGAGGATCTGCACCATGGTCCCGCGAGAGGGCGTGACCTGGGACGGACCCGGNNGGACCTCCCCCACCGGTGAAGGCAACGAAGAGCTTCTTGCCGATCTTTTGAGCGGAGTTACTTGAGGTCGAGTAGCTCAGCGCACCGTTGGTCCAGGTGAGCCCGTAGCCGGTCACGACACCGCCGTGTTGGGCCGTGTACGGAGCCCACTCCGGACCCACCCCCCAGTAGCAGCGGCCACCTTGGACGTATTGGTGGTCGACCAACGTCGCCTTGTAGGTCACGATCTGCGGGTACGTAGTCGTCGTGGTCGAAGAAGCCTGCGCGTTCCCTGAGTCCGCAACGAGCAAGCCACCCGGCAAGAGCAGTGCGACGGCAACGGTCGCGATAGTCCTGATCCGATTCGCTTTCAAGTAACGGGCGCGCAACGATCACCTCAGGGGCTCAACGGGGATGGGGAGATGGTACCAACTCCGCTCGACGAAGTGTCTTCAGACCCGCGCGTCCTGCGCCCGACGTCCACGACGACGTCGTGGTCGTCGGCGAGTTCCATGGACGTTGGCGAGTCAAAGCATTAGATAGGTGCCCAACGACGAGAGACCTTCGCTGCCCCCCTTCGGTGTGGCCAATACACCGATCGTGATGAAGATCGCCGCGACGATGATGAACACGACCACCAACACCAAAAAGACCTTGACCCAACGCCGCATTAGGGGTGCGGGGCTCTTGCAACGTTCACCATCAACGGTCTACCAAGCCGAACACGATCAGAGGTGGCAACCGCTCTCTTCACAGAATCAGTTGTCACAAGAGTGGTCGCTCAAACGGGGTAATGCGCACTCTGGAGGCGGCGTCCGGATTCGAACCGGAGTACGGGGCTTTGCAGGCCCCTGCCTAACCACTCGGCCACGCCGCCAGAACAGACAAGCCTACTTGGTGCTCTTTGAGCCCTTTCGGTGGGTGAAGTGGTGGTAGACGCCGTAACAGATCGCGACCACGATCAAGACCACGAGGACCGATTTGATGATCGCCGTCAAGACCCCAATGAGCGCGAAGACGAGCCACAGCACGATGAGGACGCCAACGACCACGGCCACGGTTTTAAGAATGGGCATCTAACACCCCTTTCGCATCCAATTGTAAGGCCACCGTCATAGTCCTGTCGGTCGAGGGTCATCAACGCCTCAGTACGCTGGTGGAGTGAAACGGCGTCTCCAACTCGCGCTCGCCCTGGCGACGCTGCTCTCGGGCGCGTTGATCGCACCCCTCGCCGGAGCGACCGCGGCGTCCTCGTACCGCATTTCGGTCATGGTACCGGCGTCCCTGGCCAACAACTTGCCGTTGCTGCGACTGCACTTCTCGGCCCCAACCAAGGCTCGCTCGCTCCCCCCGCTGCGCACTCGTCCCGCGCTCAACGTCAAGTGGCAACAGATCGGACCGACGACCGTCCAAGCCGTCGCGATCTCCGCCCTGGCGCCCTCGACGAGTTACGTGATCAGCGCACCCACCCAGATGCGCTGCGCCGCGACGTGCGCCTTCACGGCCTTTCGACCACAGGTCGCGAGCGTCGCGACCGACTTGACGTGGGAGGCGCAGCTCCTAGCTGAGCTGCACTACTTGCCCCTCACCTTCACGCCCGGCACCGCACAGACGAGTCCTTCTGAACAGGTGAACGG
>PLER01000124.1 GCA_003136495.1 Acidimicrobiaceae bacterium | reverse complement strand
CACGCCGGGACGTTGTACCTTCCTTACGGCGTCTCCGATCAGTCGATCAGTTACTGCACGGTGCCGGTGGATGAGTTACTGGCGGCGATGCGTTAGGTCGAGGACCAGCACTACCTCGCTCCTTCGACTCCAACCTTCTTGGGACTCTTCAGCCACACTGCCGCGTCGCGCGCCGTCTCGTAGATTGACGTGACCTGGGAAGGCGTGAGTATCTCCGGACGTCGTTTGAGCCAGAATCGAAGTTCATCGAGTTCGACGACGTGGACGTCGCGAGGGTCCTCCTTTATACAGAAGTTCTCCGCCACTACGACGATCATCGGCTCAACCTCGACGTCGAACCCGCACTCTCTCGTCAGCGTTCTGCTGGCCCGAGCGCCCTCCGCACGCGAGCACTGGACGTAGTCCTGCCTGAATCCATCCACCATGAAGACGTCTCGAGCGACCCAGACGCTGTGACCTGAGTGATTCTTGGTATTGAGCGTGAAGACCCCCGCGGGCCCGATGAGGAGATGGTCGACGTCGGTGCCCGTCGCGTTAACGGGGATGGAGTGGAGTGAACACCAACCCGCCCCGAGGAGTGAGAGTCGTCTCGCGACCTTCTCCTCACCATCTAACCCTTTTCGGAGAGCGACTTCATCGAACGTTCCAGGGCAGTCCCTGAGCGATGTCGTTCCGTCCAGAGACGGCGGGCTCAGTTCGTCGATCCGTCTCCTGATGGACTCACCAGGTCTGTTGCTCGCTAGGTCTGCGCACATGTCACTGCCTCGTTTCAATCTCGATCCGAACTTCCTATTTTCGGCACCGTGACGCAACGAAAGGCCTAATCAGAAACAATTTTCGACTTTAAGTCCAATTCTGTATCAACGGACCTCGACGAGAGCGCCCGAGGTCTACACGCTGATGGGGACTCCGGTCTCGCGCTCGGACGTCGTCCACAGACGCGTGATGCCCTTTTCCATATCGAATCGGCGAAGAATGGGCTTCCTCACCGGTGGTCCGTTATTCACGAAGAGCGGTCCGTAAAACTCGCCGCCTTGGGCGCCGGGATCCGTCGCCGCGCGCAGTTGGGAGAGCGCGCCATTCGCCGCGGTCATCCCCGTGTGGTGCGATACGAACTCGGCGATTCGCTGCGTCCTACCCCCGTTGCTCCCGCTGACGCTCGCGCTTTGGAGGTCGGTGTTGGAGAGACCCGGGTGCGCGATCAGACTCGCCGCCTTCGCACCCTTGCGGCGGAGCTCTCGGTCGAGCCCAAGTCCGAAGTGGTAGTTCGCGAGTTTGGCCTGACCGTACGCGCGCCAGGGGCCGTATCGACCTTCGAGATTTGGATTCGTGGGATCGACGGAGCGACCCATGAGGTGCGCCGTGCTGGTCACCGTGACGATTCGCGCCCCCTCCGTTGCAGCCAACGCCGGCAGCAACAACGCGGTCAGCGTCCAGTGCCCCAGGTGGTCAACACCGAACTGCTCCTCGAAGCCGTCGACGGTGCGTCCCTCGGCGATGGCCATGACGCCAGCGTTGTTGATGAGCAGGTCGATGCGCGGATGCGCCGCCAGAATCGTCTCCGCCGCTAACTTCACGCTGGCTTGAGAACCGAGGTCCAGCGCGACGACTTCTAGTGACGCGTCCGCCACGGTGGCCGTGATGTCCTCAACCGCCGCGGCCGCCTTCTTCGGATTGCGCGACGCAATCACCACGTGTGCACCATTGGCCGCCAGCGCTCTCGCGGTCTCGAGGCCCAGTCCGCCGTTGCCACCCGTGACCACGGCGATGCGCCCGTGCTGTTCGGGGATGTCCTTGGTACTCCAACTCATCTCGACCTCTCGATGCCCTAGAACCACACTGGTAATTCGCCCCAAGGTCACACTAGGGATTTCTGCACGCTGATCACCGAAAGCGTCGGATGCGCGGCTCCGGCACGCCATCTCGGACCCCGAGAACTCCGCGGTGGGGCGACCGGCGGGGGTTTCGTCGGCTTCGTGATGGTAGAACAACGTTCGACGCCCTTTCGGCGCTCGACACGTGGGAGTGAACAGACATGGAACTACGCATCTTCTGCGAACCGCAACAGGGCGCCTCCTACGACCAGGTGCTCGCCCTCGCCCGCACCGCCGAGACGGAGGGTTTCGGCGCCTTCTTCCGCTCCGACCACTACTTAAAGATGGGTGACGTCAGTGGACTGCCCGGACCGAGTGACGCGTGGATCACTTTGGCGGGCCTGGCGCGCGACACGACGAGCATCCGCCTCGGGACCATGGTGACCTCGGCGACCTTTCGACTCCCCGGACCCCTCGCCATCAGCGTGGCCGAAGTCGACGTCATGAGTTCGGGCCGCGTCGAACTGGGCTTGGGCGCGGGCTGGTTTGAAGCGGAACACTCCGCCTACGGGATACCCTTTCCCCCACTCGGTGAGCGCTTCGAGAAACTCGAAGAGCAACTCTCGATCATCACGGGCCTCTGGGAAACGAAGTCCGGTGACGTCTTTAGCTTCTCGGGGCAGCACTACTCACTGGCCGACAGCCCCGCGCTGCCCAAGCCCGTACAACGGCCGAGGCCGCCGATCATCATCGGCGGCCACGGCGCGAAACGAACGCCGCGACTCGCCGCGCGTTTCGCCGATGAGTACAACGTGCCCTTCGCCCCCTACGAGGTCAGCCGTACGCAGTTCGAGCGAGTCGACGCCGCGTGTGACGCCGTCGGTCGTGACCCGGGATCGGTCGTTCGCTCCGTCGCACTGGTCGTGTGTTGTGGGGCCAACGACGAGGACGTCGCGCGTCGGGCCGCCGCCATCGGGCGCGAGGTCGCCGAACTCCAGGAGAACGGTCTCGCCGGGCGGCCCGAGGAGGTCGCCGCGAAGATCAAGACGTACGAAGCACTCGGCGTGACCCGCGTCTACCTGCAGGTCCTCGACATCGACGACCTCGACCACGTGCGCCTCATCGCGCGCGACGTCCTGCCCGCGGTCTCTTAGGACGTCGCCAAGCGCGAGAGGATGTCCTCGAGCGTCGTGAGGTCCGACGACGTCATCGCGGCCAAACTGACGGGCGGCTCGCCGATGATCTGGCGCGCCAACTTCGCGGTCGCTCGGCCCTGTTCGGTCAAGGACACCAGTTTTCGCCGGTTGTCGTCGGGGTGTGGCGTGCGCACCACGAAGCCCTTCTGCACGAGCTTGTCGCAGATGACCGTGGCGTAGGGCGCGTCGAGACCATTGGCATCGGCGATGTCGCGCAGCGTCATCGGACCCTCTTCGAGGTGCAACAACACCTTGACGCGACCGAATCCGCCGCCGAGGCCGAGGGCCGCTTGAAGTTCGCGCCGACGGTCCTGTGCGTTGACGTAGTCGTATAACGCCGACCAGACGCGAACGGCCTGGTCGCTCCGCTTCGTCCTCGCCTCACTCATCGCGCCATCTCATTCGTGCGTTGTTCGAGTCGTTCACCGTTTCGTGTCGCGGTGGTGCGAGCCCACTCACCGGTCGAGACGTAGCCGAGGACGAGGACGGCCGCCCCGCAGCCCGCGAGCACGTACCACGCCGCGTGACTCGCCCCCACGAACGTCGCGCCCGTGCCGAGGGCGACGATGGACCCGGTGACCGCGACCCCGAGTGACGAGCCGACCTGACGACTGGTCGAAGCGACGGCGCCGGCGACGCCGGCTTGGTCGAGTGGCATGCCCGACATGGCGGTGGTGCTGATCGGCGCGTTCACGAGACCACAACCCACCCCGAAGATGACGTAGGTGACCACGAGGTAGAGGATCGAAGTCGTCGGCGTCAGTCGCGCGAGGAGCACCGCGCCAAGAATCAGTGGTGGTCCCGAGAGCACCAGCGGCAGTCGCGGACCGCGGGTGCCGACGAGATGTCCCGAGACCCGCGCGAAGAGAAAGAGCATCGCGGCCATCGGCACCAGCAACAGACCGGAGTCGAGCGCGCTGTAGTGCCGGACGTCTTGGAGATAGAGGGTGTTGAGGAACAAGAATCCGCCCAGTGACGCGAAGGCCGTCAAAGCGATGAGGCTGGCCCCGGAGAACGGCACGCTGCGAAAGAATCGCGGATCGATCAGCGGCTCGTCGCGGCGCAACTCGACCCGCGCGAGCACGATGAACGTCAGCGCACTCAGCACGAACAGGCCCAGGATCAACGGCGAGTGCCAGCCCCGTCGTGGTCCCTCGATGATGCCGTAGGTGAGAGAGGCGAGCGCCACGATCACCAGCAGCTGGCCCACCGGATCGAGGTGCCGTGGTCGCAGCGCCTTCGACTCGGGGACGAACACTCTCGTCAAGACAATCGCGGCGATACCGACGGGCACGTTGATCCAAAAGATCGCGCGCCACCCAATGCCCGAGACGAGGACACCCCCCAGCACCGGACCGAGCGCCAGGCTGAGACCGAACACCGATCCCCATACGCCCATGGCCCGCGCTCGTTCCTTGCGGTCCGAGAAGGTAGCGAAGATGATCGACAACGCGACGGGATTGAGCATCGAACCACCGACGGCCTGCAGCGCGCGGAAGGCCACGAGCCAACCGAGGCCGGGCGCGACGCTACAGAGCAGTGAGCCGACGGAGAAGAACACCAGTCCGACTTGGAAGATCCGCTTTCGACCGAAACGGTCGGCGAGGGATCCGGAGAACAACAAGAGGCACGCGAGCACCAAGGAATAGGCGTCGATGGTCCACTGCAGGTCACTCACCGACGCGTGAAAACCTCGTTGTATAGAAGGGAGGGCCACGTTGACGATGGTGACGTCGGTACCCACTATGAACAAGCTCATGCAGCAGATCAGAAGCACCAACTGCTTGCGCTTCGCACTCAACTCCGCCATCTCGTCCTCTCGACCACGATGTCCGCTCGTAGATACTTATGTTGTAATAACACAACTATCGTAGCCTCACTCCTCCTAGGCGGGACCGGTGGCGACGCCGGCGATTGGACCGTCGCGGGGGCCGACGACGCCTGGCGGCGGTGTTACCTCAACGACGCGGCGGGCGTAACGGCATCGACGAACGACGAACGACGAACGACGAACGACGACTACGGCGTCGCGGGGTCCTTCGTGTAGAGACACATGAGCGGATAGATCTCGGCCCAAAGTTCGTCGCTGGTTCGAGCGTCGTACTCGCCGAGCCAGGCGCGACCCAGACCGTGCGACGCTCCCGACGGGTCGACGCGGGGTCGGTTCTTTGACGGCATCACCAGCGCCTGTAGGTGACGCAGGCCGTTGATCGTCACCTCGACCATCACCATGCGGGAACCGACCACGCGATCACGCGCTCTTTATCGCCGCCGACAGGAACCGGGGGGACGGATTCCTGTCGGCGGGCGGCTTGTTGCGCCCAGGAGTCGGACGACCATCGAACACCTTGGAGGCAGTCACTGCCGTCGCCGATGTTCTTAAGACCATTAGCACCCGAGACGCCGGATTCGCGCGGCGCGACCGGGGAGCCCACGTCGTGTCGACGAGACGCTCTATTGGCGATATCGCTATCGGAGCGGCCGGATTCGTAGACGCGCGACCACCGGGCGGCGTCAGCGGTGGGGGGCCGCTCGGTGTAGGGGGGCAGCGCGGACGTCCCCGCGGATTCGTCAGTTACGTGCGCCATGTCCGACCCTTTCTCTTGACCGACTGGGGTCAACTAGAGGCAAGGTCCGGGCGTCTTGGCGAGAGGATACCACTGCCACTCCTCAATTAGATAGGCGCTAATCGCAATTCGCTCACAACAATGCGCGCTGAAGGAGGTACTCGGCGCCCACGTCGCTTCGGGGCACGCCGCGATGGCGCTCCTTAAGACGCGACCCTCACCGACGTTTGGCGAGAGCGGCTCAGCCCTTGGCCAAGATCGCCACGTAGGGCTCGTCGGGGCCCGGGCCGAGGATCTCAGTGATGTGCCAACCGGTCCCGCGCACGATGCGTCGAATCTCCTCGCGCGAGACGAACAGCCAGGTGAACCACTCCCCGACCACGCCGGCGTAGTGGTAGCGGAGCCGTACTTGTCCGGGTGAGCGTCCTCGTTCGACGTTGCGACGGTAGTAAGTGCGGTCCATCCCGGGCGCGCCACTGAAGTAGGGGGCCGTGCTTTCGAGAAAGAGTCGACACTCGGGGTTCGTCGCCGCGGCCCACGCCGCAAGGCGAGATCGAGCGCCCTCGGGGGTGGCGAAGAGGCCGAAGTTATTGCCGAAGAGCACGAGCGCATCGAAGCTTGAAAGTTCTCCCGCGAGTGCTTCCATGTTCTGACACCAGAGGCTCTTGACCCCGCGGAGTCGCGCCGCCTCGACCGCGAGGGGTGAGCCGTCGAGGCCGACGACGTCGACGCCACGACGTTGAAGTTCTAGCGCCACCCGTCCCGCACCGCAGCCCACGTCGAGCACCCGACCCCGCAACTGCCCGAGGACCTCCTGCTCCGCGACGGGCCAGCCCGCAACGTCCGCCAAGTAGACCTCGGGACCCGCGCCCTCTTCCATGTAGCCGTCGTCGCGCTCCACCGTCTCGGGTGCGCGGGCGCCGCGCGCCCACTCCACCAGCGCGAGCCCGAAGGCGTCTTCGGCTGGGCTCACCTCTCGGGCAACGAACGATAGAGGTCGGGACGGCGCAGCTCGAGCACCGAGATCTGGGAGCGGCGGCGCGCGACTTCGGCGACGTCAATCGTCGCGACCAGCACGTCCTCGCCGTCGAGGTCGGACTGCGCGATGACCTGGCCCCACGGGTCGATCACCATCGAGTGACCGTAGGACGAGAGACCTTCGGCGGTGGTGCCCACCTGCGCCGCGGCGATGACGAAGGCGTGGTTCTCAATCGCTCGCGCTCGCAGCAGTACCTCCCAGTGCACTCGCCCGGTCGCGACCGCGAAGGAGGACGGTACCGCGAGCACCGTCGCGCCACT
>PLER01000110.1 GCA_003136495.1 Acidimicrobiaceae bacterium | reverse complement strand
TCGGCGCGCACCTGGTCCATGAGTTGTTGGGCCTTTTGCATCTCGGCCGCCATGAGTTCTTCGCGGTCGCGCAGCGCCCAACGGGCCTCGCGGATCTCGTCGGGCAGGCTGTGGAGGGCCTGCTCTAAGAGGCCCATCACCTCGTCACGCGAGATCAACGCGGAGTTCGACAGCGGCATCTGCTTGGCGTTGGCGACGATCTCGATGAGGTCGCGCAGGTCCGCCTCGATGTCGCGTCGCACGTGGCGGGCGCTCTCCTCGAAGGCGGTCTCGGCGTCGTAGCCGTCAAAGGACGTCACGAGGTCCCCTCGGGGAACTTGTCGTAGAGCCGTTTGGCGACCGGGCCCGGCACGAAGGACGTCACGTCCCCGCCGTAGCGCGCGACTTCGCGCAGGAGTCGACTGGCGATGAAGGAGTAGTGCGAACTCGAGGGCAAAAATAGCGTCTCCACGCCCGAGAGCGTCCGATTCATCTGGGCCATCTGCATCTCGCTCTCGAAGTCCGACACGGCGCGCAGTCCCTTGACGATGGCGGTGGCGTTGACGTCGCGGGCCACGTTGACGAGCAGCGTGGAGATCGACACGATGCGCACGTTGGGCAGGTGCACCAGGGATTCGGCGATCATGTCGCGGCGCTCGTCCAGATCGAAGAGGGCCTCGGACTTTTGGGGGTTGCGAATGGCCGCCACCACGATCTCGTCGAAGATCTGGGCGGCGCGCTCGACGATCTCGAGGTGCCCGTTGTGAAACGGGTCAAAGGAGCCGGGAATCAGACCAACCGTCACGCCACGTCCCCTCTGTCGGGTTCCAACATCGTTACGAGCGTAGTGCCGTACCGCTTGGTTTTGGTCACCGACCAGCCATCGGGCGCGTCCATATGACGGTCGTTTTCAACGATGACGCGCTCGGCGTCGACGTCGACGAGCACGCTCGCCAAGTCGAGTGGGCCGTAAGGCGGATCGGCCAGCACGAGGTCGAGGTCGTGCGGCGGCGACCACAGCGGCAAGGTGGCGCGCACGAAGAACGCGTCGCCACTAAGACCCAATGGCTCCAGGTTCGCCTTGGCCGCGGCCAGACACGCGGGGTCGGCGTCGACGAAGTAGACCTTCTTCGCCCCGCGCGAGAGCGCCTCGATGCCCATGGCGCCCGATCCGCTGTAGAGATCGGCGACCACCAGATCGCGCAGTCCCCCGCGGCTTTCGAGCATGGAGAAGATCGCCTCGCGGGCGTAGTCGGTGGTCGGGCGCACGCTGGAGGGCAGTTTCGCCTTGAGCCGCCGCCCGCGGGCCACACCACCAATAACTCGCACCACCTAAGGGTATGCCCTGGAACTAACTCTTAAAGAGATAGGTGGCCTCGTCGTCGTCGACGAAGAGGCGTAGTTCGTCGATCATCGCCGCCAAGGCGGCGCCGTCCTCTTCGACCATGGTTACCGCCAGGCGCTGGGCGCCCACCAGGAGGTCCTCGTCTTGACGCAACTTCGCCAATCGCAGGTCGCTACGGCCCTTTTGGCGCGCGCCGAGCAGCGTCCCCTCCCCGCGCATCGCCAAGTCCACCTCGGCCAGTTCGAAGCCGTCGTTGGTGGCGACCAGCGCGTTGAGACGCGCCGCACCCTCGTCGCTCGGCGGCTCGCCCAAGAGGTAGCAGTAGCTCTGGAGGTCCGAGCGACCGACTCGACCACGAAGTTGGTGCAGTTGGGCCAGGCCGAAACGCCACGCGTCTTCGATGACGATCACGGTGGCTTCGGGCACGTCGACGCCGACCTCGATGACCACCGTCGCCACCAAGACGTCGAGTTCGCCGGCCCGAAACTGGTTCATCACGTCTTCTTTCTCGCTGCTCTTCATCTGTCCGTGCACGAGACCCACCGCGAGACCGCGCAGCTCGTTCGTCGCCAGGCGCGTGCGCTCTTCGACGGCGCTGGTCGCCTCGACGCGTTCGGAGCCTTCGACGAGTGGACAGATGACGTAGGCCCGCCGACCCGCGGCGACCTCGCTGCGCACCCGAGCCCAGCACGCCTCAACATCGAGGGGGCCCTGCGCCCAGGTCGTGTCGATCACTCGGCGTCCCGCGGGAAGTTCATCGAGCACCGAGACGTCGAGGTCCCCAAAGATCACCATCGCCGCGGTGCGGGGAATGGGCGTCGCGGTCATCACCAACAGGTCCGGGTCCGCGCCCTCGAGAGAGCGCGCTCGACCTTCGTCGCGCAACACCGCGCGCTGTTCCACGCCGAAACGGTGCTGTTCGTCGATGACGATGAGTCCCAGCGCGCGAAAGCGCACGTCCTCGCTCAACAGCGCGTGCGTGCCCACCACGATGTCGACCGATCCGCGTAGCAGGCCGTCTAACACCGCCTGACGGTCCTTCGCGCGCACCCGTCCGGTCAGGAGTTGCACCGAGAGTGGGCGCTCGCCCCCGAGGACCGAGTCGTCGGCGACGCTGAGTCGCGCCAGGTCGTCGCGTAAGGACGCGAGGTGTTGTTCGGCGAGGACTTCCGTCGGTGCCATCAAGACGCTCTGTCGTGCGCCGTCGCGCGCGGCGAGCATCGCCGCGAGCGCGACGACGGTCTTGCCGGAGCCGACGTCCCCCTGGAGGAGTCGGTGCATCGGCAAGGGACCGGCCATGTCGGACGCCACCTCACCGAGGACTCGGCGCTGGGCGCCGGTGAGGTTAAAGCGGTGTCCGGCGATGAATCGACGAACGAGTGACGACTCTGGGGCCAGCAGTTCACCCGCGGCGACGTCGAGGTCCGCCGGATCGAAGGGGTGTCGGATGCCCGCGGCGGACGCCTCGAGACGCGCCCGGCGCAACGCGAGGACGAGTTGGAGGCGGAAGAACTCGTCGAAGGCCAGTCGACGACGCGCCGGGGCTACTTCACTGAGCTCTTCGGGCAGGTGGATGCCCCAGAAGGCGGCCGTACGCTCAACGAGTTCGAGCGGTGCGCGCGCGACGTCGTCGAGGGGGTCGAAGAACGCCCCGGCGCGACGCAACGACTCTTCGACGAACCCGCCCATTTCCCAACTGGTCAGTCCCGCCTTGCCGGAAGCGGGATAGATCGCCACGACGCGACCGACCCGCGAGGGGTCGCGCTCGTCGCCCGTGGCCCCGACGATGACGTCGACGACGGGATTGGTCATCTGACGCTGGCCACGGTAGTCGCCGACCTTGCCGAAGAACAACGCCTGGACCCCTTTAGTGAGTTGACGTTCGCGCCAGGCTTGGTTGAAAAAGACCACTTTGATGGACTCGGTGCCGTCGCGCACCGTCGCTTCGACCATCACCTTGCCCTGACGAGTGCGACGGCTGGTGATGACGTCGATCTCGCCGAAGACCGCCGCCTCGTCGCCGACGGTGAGATCGCTGAGGTCGACCTGCTTGGTCCGGTCGATGTAGCGACGCGGATAGAGGGTCAAGAGATCGAAGACGCTCTCGATCCCGAGGGATTTGAGTCCTTCGACGCGTTTTTCCCCCACGTGGCGCAACTCCGCGACGGACACCTCGCCGAGTTGGCGCAGCCGCCGCAACGGCGCGTCACTCACTCGAGGCCGAAGTAGTAGGGGTAGAGGGGCTGGCCGCCGTAGTGGACTTCGACGCTGATCTGGGGGTACTCCTCGGCGAGGAACTCGGTGACCCGACGGGTGTTGGCGGGCGAGGAGCCGTCGCCCTCGATGATGGTGAGCAGCTCGTGCTCGGGGCGCACCAGGCGCTCGAGCAACTGGTTACTCGCCGCCGCGATGGACCCCGCGATGGAGAGCACGCCCGCCGCCCCGAGACCGATCCAGTCGCCCTCTTTCACCTCGCCCGCGTCGGTCGTCGTATCACGCACCGCCTGGGTGATCTCGCCCGCGACGACGTTGCACGCCGAGGCCTTCATCGCCGCCGCGTTGGCCTCGAGGGTCGCGTCCGGGTCGTAGGCCAAGAGCGCGGCGAAGCCCTCCACGATGGACGTCGTCGACACCACGGCGACCGACTGGCTAACGAGTTCCACCACTTGCTCCGCGACGGGTTGGATGTTCTTGTTGTTCGGCAGTATCACGACCTGGCTCGAACCAGTGAGTTCGACGGCCTCGACGAGTTCTTTCGTCGAGGGATTCATGGACTGGCCCCCGAGGACGAGCTGACGAACGCCCAGCGAGTGGAAGATACGGCCAATCCCCTCACCAACGACGACGGCCACCACGGCGGTGGTCGGAGGCGGGTCTTCGACGTCATCGCCCAGCAGCGTCGCCTCACGCACCCAGCGCTCCTCAACGACCTGCTCGGTGAGGTCGGTGATGCGAATCTCGCGCGGACGTCCCGCGTCGAAGGACGCCTCGATCGCCGCCCCGATCTCGTTGGTGTGAATGTGGCAGTTGTAGATGCCCTCATCCCCCACGATCACTATCGAGTCGCCCAGGCCCGCCCAGACCTCTCGAAAGGCGTGCATCTTCGCGTCGTCGGCGTCGAGCAGGTACATCACCTCGTAGCGCAACTCCGCCGCCGCCGAGACGCCGTTGGGCTCTTCGTGGACGTGCACCTCAATGCCCTCAGCGTTCGGCGCGACCGGCAACGCGTCGTCCCCGACCACGAAACAGAGTGCGTCGAAGAACAACACCAGCCCCGTGCCCCCCGAGTCAACGACGCCGGCGCGCTTGAGGACCGCCAGCTGATCGGGCGTCTTCGCCAAGGCGACCTTCGACGCGTCGCGCGCCGCGCGCACGAGCTCGAGCAGCGTCGTTTGGTGGTCGCGTGCGCCCTCGGCCCCGCCACGCGCCACCGAGAGGATCGTCCCTTCGACGGGGCGCAAGACGGCCTGACGGGCCAGATCATCGGCGTGCACGAGCCCGACCGCGAGTTCCGCGGCGCTCACCTCGCCGTCACTCGGGAACCCCGCGACGAGGCCGCGCAGGAGTTGGGAGAGGATGACCCCGGAGTTGCCCCGAGCCCCCATCAAGGACCCTCGGGCAATGGTCTTGGCGACCTCGCCCATGGGAGCGGTGTCGTCCAACGCCTCAAGCGCCGTGGCGACCGATTCGATCGTGAGGGCCATATTGGTCCCGGTGTCCCCGTCGGGCACCGGGTAGACGTTCAGGCGGTTGATGACCTCACGGTGGCTCCGCAGCAGGTCGCCGTAGGTGGCGATCACCCGACGCAGGTCTTGAGCCGACAGCGTCGTGGGAGTGCTCATGGCTAGCGATGCTACAATGATGAGTCTGTTTCACCCCGTCCCAGCCCGGTCCTTACGGGCGCAAGGAGAATGTTCACCATGGCCTCAGTCTGCGAACTTTGCGGTAAGAAGCCGTCTTTCGGCATGAACGTCTCGCACTCGCACCGTCGTACCAAGCGTCGCTGGAACCCGAACATCCAGCGCGTGCGCGCGTTGGTCAACGGCACCCCGAAGCGACTCAACGTCTGCACCGGCTGCCTTCGCTCGGGCAAGGTCACCAAGCCCGCTCGTTCGAACTTCTCGGCCTAACTCCTAGAGGTTGTGCTCGAAGCCTCGTCGCTCGAAGGGCTCGCCCTCCAGCGTGCGAACGGCCGGATCCTCGACCACGCGGCCAATCGTGATGGGCGCTTCGAGGCCGCGATCGAGGTAGAGCAACCGCAGTCGGCCGGGGTCGTTGGTCGCGATGACTAACTCGTAGTCCTCGCCCCCACTGATCGCCTCATCCAGCGTCGCTCCATTCGCTACCGGGAGCCCCGTCAACGCGAAGCCCACGTCCGACGCGTCGGCCATCCGGTGCAGGTCAAGTCCGATCCCGTCACTCAGGTCCATCATCGCGTGCACGTGCGCGCCGCGAGCGGCGGTGCCCTCGCGCAGCCTCGGCCAGGGTCGACGGTGGGCGACGACGAGTTCGTCGGAGAGTTCGGCGCCCGCTCGACGTCGACGCAGCCCCGCCGCCGCACGACCAAGGGGCGCGGTGACCAGAAGTTCGTCGCCCGGCTGCGCGCCACTGCGCAGCACGGCCCCGCGGCCGGGGCACTCGCCGAAGACCGTCACCGCCACCGTCACGTCGGCGCCCCTTGAGAGGTCGCCCCCGACGACCGGCGTACTCGCCAGGGCCGCGGCGTCGGCGACCCCGCGGTGCAGCGCCTCTAAATCCGTGCCCGGTGGGGCGCTCACGGCGACCACGAGGCCTCTCGGACGCGCGCCCATGGCGGCCAAATCCGAGAGGGCGGCCATCACGGCCTTGTAGCCGAGGTCCTCCAAGGGAAAGAGCACGGCGTCGAGGTGCACCCCGAGCACCGCGACGTCGGTGCTGATGATCGCTTGGCCCACGAAGGGCGCCAGCACCGCCGCGTCGTCGCCAACGTAGGTTTCTCCAGCCGGGGTGCGCTCTGGGGCGACGATTTTGGCTATACGCTCCAGTACGTCATCTTCTCGCTGGCTTCGTTCTCTGGTTGGGTCGGTCGGTGCGCTCATGACAGTGGTTCAAGTATTGCGTCGTACGAGGCGACGTAGTGACTACAAAACGAGGACGACGTGACGTACCCAACCGCCAATAAGCAGTTGATCGAATGGGTCGAGGAAGTGGCCCTGCTCACAACCCCCGATCGTATCCACTGGTGTGACGGATCGGCCGAGGAGTACGACGAGCTCTGTCAACTGCTCGTCGACAACGGCACCTTCACGAAACTCTCCGAGGCGAAGCGACCCAACAGCTACTACGCCGCCTCCGATCCGGGTGACGTGGCGCGCGTCGAGGACCGCACCTTCATCTGCTCCGCCAAAGAGATCGACGCGGGACCGACGAACAATTGGCGCGACCCCGCCGAGATGCGCGAGACGCTCACTACGCTCTTCACCGGCGCGATGAAGGGCCGCACGATGTACGTGGTGCCCTTTTCCATGGGACCGCTCGGTTCGCGGATCTCGCACATCGGCGTGGAGATCACCGACTCGCCCTACGTGGCGGTCTCGATGCGCATCATGACGCGCATGGGTCAAGGCGCGCTCGAGGTGCTGGGCGAGACGGGCGAGTTCGTGCCGTGCCTGCACTCGGTCGGTATGCCCTTGGCCGAAGGACAGGCCGACGTCCCGTGGCCCTGTGACGAGGAGAACAAGTACATCGTCCAGTTCCCCGAGACGAGCGAAATCATCTCCTTCGGCTCGGGATACGGCGGCAACGCGTTGCTCGGCAAGAAGTGCTTCGCCCTGCGCATCGCCTCGGTGCTGGCGCGCGACGCCGGCTGGCTGGCTGAGCACATGTTGATCTTGAAGCTCACCAACCCCGCCGGTGAGTCGCGCTACGTCACCGGGGCCTTTCCGAGCGCCTGCGGCAAGACGAACCTGGCGATGTTGGTGCCGACGTTGCCGGGCTGGAAAGTCGAGACGGTCGGCGACGACATCTGCTGGATGAAGCCCGGTCCCGACGGCCGCCTCTACGCCATCAACCCCGAAGCGGGCTTCTTCGGCGTCGCTCCGGGCACCAACATGGATACCAACCCCAACGCCATGTACTCCGTCGCGGCGAACACGATCTTCACTAACACCGCCCTCACCAGGGACGGCGACGTCTGGTGGGAAGGGATGGGCGACGCGCCCGAGGGACTCACCGACTGGAAGGGTCAGCCGTGGAGCAAGGAGCTCGGCACGCCCGCCGCGCACCCGAACTCTCGCTTCACCGCGCCGGCCGACCAAGACCCCGCCATCGCCCCCGAGTGGGAGGACCCCGCCGGCGTGCCCATCGACGCCATCCTCTTCGGTGGTCGCCGCGCGAGCGTCATCCCCTTGGTGTTCCAGTCGCGCGACTGGAACCACGGCGTCTTCTTGGGATCGATTATGGCCAGTGAGACGACCGCCGCCGCCGCGGGGGCGGTCGGGAACCTGCGCCGCGACCCCTTCGCGATGTTGCCCTTTTGTGGGTACAACATGGCCGACTACTTCGGTCACTGGCTGACCTTCTCGGAGCGCTTCGACGAGGCGAAGTTGCCCAAGATCTTCTACGTGAACTGGTTCCGTAAGAGTGACGACGGTCGCTGGCTATGGCCGGGCTTCGGCGAGAACTCGCGGGTCCTCGAGTGGGTCTTCGAGCGCACCGCCGGAAAGGGCGACGCGACCGAGACCGTCATTGGCTACGTGCCGACCGTCGACGCGATCAACGTCGAGGGGCTCAACGTCAGCCGCGCCGACATGGAAGAACTCCTCAGCGTGAACGACGACGAGTGGCGTGAGGAGATCCCGCGCATCAAAGAGCACTACGCCCAGTTCAACGAGCGACTGCCCGAGCAGTTGCGCGACTTCGTCACCGACCTCGAGGCGCGACTCGCGTAGCCGCGCAGACAACGTTGGCTCACTGGCGGTAGATCTCCCCTAGAGCGCCAGTGGTATCGATTGAGCGAAGTGGAATCGGTTCTCGGGGTCGTAGTCGCGCTTCACCTTGACCAGCCTCTCTAAGTTCGAGCCGTAGTACGCGCGACGCCAGTCGGTGAGCGTCGGGTCGATGTAGTTCTGATACGCCCCGGTGACGGCGTCAAAGACCTCCGCGCCGAGCCACGTCAACCACGCCGCCCCGCCGGCGAGCTCCGCTGCCGAGGTGTAGGCGGACCACGAGTACGTGGCTTGGATGCAGGCCAGCGCGTCACGGTGGACGAAGGCGGTGGCGTCACTGGCTATTCGATTGATGACCCCGCCGTAGGCGTCAAAGGCCAGCGCCCCACCGAGGGTGGGCGCGTCGGACTTCAGTCGTTCGACGGCGTCGACGATCGCGCTCGCCCGCGCGTGGTCCATCGGTCCATTCACGTAGGAGGACTTGGCCGAGTAGGCCGATCGACTGAGTCGTCCCGCGGGGTTCGCCGAGGGCAGGTGGCACGCGGCCACCGAAAGACCGGAACACCCGGCCTCTATCATCATCGCCCTGATGTAGGACTCCCCGCCGACGAATCGGTACGTCGGTGACGTGGCGATGGACGACTGCAGTGGCGTCAGCAGGCTGGCGAGGGCCGCCGGTGGTCCGCAGTACACGCCCGCGATCTGCGCCAGGTAGCCGTAGTCGCCCTGGGAGGCGAGTTCACAGTTCGACCACAACTCGTCGGGCGCCGTGACGATCCAGCGCTGCCACGCTTCGAGCATCGTGGTCGCCACCGCCCAGGGATACTGCAGCGTGAAGAGCGTGACCTCGGGCATGGGATGGACGTCGAAGGTGAACTCGGTCGCGACCCCGAAGTTCCCCCCGCCCCCGCCGCGACAGGCCCAGAGCAACTCGGTGAAGTCGTGCTGGTTCGCGCTCACGTGACGAGCGTCCGCGGTGACGAGACTGACGGCGCGCACGTTGTCCGAGGTCATCCCGTAGCGACGGGCGAACACGCCGATGCCGCCGCCCAGGGTGAGACCGGCGACGCCGACGCTCGGACACGAGCCGGCGGGCAGGAGTCGCTCGTTCGATCCAAGGACGTTATAGACGTCGATCAATCGAGCGCCCGCACCGACGACGGCGGTGTTGCTCTTCGTGTCAACGCTGATCGCTGAGAGACGACTGACGTCGATGACCAGGCCGGCGCAGTTCGAGTAGCCCCCGTAGCTGTGTCCCCCGGAACGCGCCACGACGTCGACGTCGTGGTCGGTGGCGAAGGCCACGCAGCGCGCCACGTCCTCCCCGGTGGCGCAGTAGGCGAGCGCCGCGGGGTGAAGGTCCACGAACTTCGCGTTATAGAGCAGTCGGTCCGCGCCGTAGGCGTGGTCCGCGGGTAGCACCAGCGTGCCCGAGAGTTGTGTCGCGAGCGACGCCCAATCCCGGGCGTTGACGACGCGGCTCGACGCGCCGGCGCGGGACCCGGCGAGCGAGCCAGAGGTCGCGACCGCCGAGGTCAGGACCGCGCCGAGTTGCGCGCCACGACGCAGCAACTCGCGTCGGTCCATGCGAGGTTCGTGGCCCACCGCGTCGGGAGTTAGGGTGCCGTCTCGGCGTCGGCGACGATGAGGCGCGGACCCGACGGCCAGTCGAAGTAGCGCCACGTCCAGTTGATGAGCACGCGCAGGCGGTTACGAAACCCGACCAGGTACCACAAGTGCAGCCCCAACCACGCCAGCCACCCGATCGTGCCCTTGATGACGCCCGCGTGCGGCAACTTCGCCACGGCCGCGCGCCGGCCGATCGTCGCCATGATTCCCTTGTCGTGGTAGCGGAACACCTCGGTCGCCTCGCCGCGGAGCACGCGCAGGATCTGCTCGGCGCAGTGTCGCCCCGACTGGATGGCGAGTGGGGCCAACTGCGGGTAGAACGTCGCCTTCGGATCGGCGATCGCCGCGGCGTCGCCAATGCTCCACACGTTCTCACTGCCGTCGACGCGAAGGTCCGCGCCGACGAGCGCCCGCCCGCTCGGTCCGATCTTCGTGGCCAGGTGACTCGCCAGGGTTCCCGCGACCGTCACGCCGGCCGCCCAGATCACCGCCGCGGCGTCGAGTCGTTCGCCGTCGGAAAAGCGGATGCCGTACTGCTCGACCTCGACGACCGAGCGACCGAGTTCCACGTCCACGCCCATCGAACGCAACTCCTTGATCGCGTAGGTGCTCGCGCTCTCGGGAAAGGCCGTCAAGAGGCGTGGCGCCACGTCGACCAAGCGGATGCGCACCTTCTCACGGTCGAGGCGCAGACCGTCGCGGCGAACGGCGATTTCGATGAGCTCCGAGAGTGCTCCGGCGGTTTCGACCCCCGTGGGTCCGCCGCCGACGACCACGAAGTTGAGCGAGACCGCCGAGGTCTCCGCGGCGACGTCGGCGTCTTCGAGGGAACGTAGGAGTCGATTACGCAGCCGCCGCGCGTTCGCCAGCGTGTAGAGCGGCATGGCGTAGGTCTTGGCGCCGGGAATGTCGAAGTAGGAGGCGACCGCCCCGGTGGCGACGACGACGTGGTCGTAGCCGATCTCGTTCCCGTCTTGGAGAACGACGACGTTGCGAGCCTGGTCGACCGCGCTGACGCGGGCGTGGCGCACTCGCACGTTCTTCGCGTGGCCGAAGATCGTCCGCAGCGGATAGGCGACGTCCGCCGGCTCGAGTCCCGCGGTCGCCACCTGGTACAGCAGCGGGAGGAACGCGTGGAAGTTATGACGGTCAATCAGCGTGACGCGAACGGGTCGGTTGGCGAGTTTGCGTACCGTCGAGACGCCCGCGAAGCCCCCGCCGACCACCACCACGTGCGGTAGCGTCGCGAGTTCACTCGCCGAATACTCCGATTTCGGGGTCATCGCCATCACCAATTACACCACACCCCACCTCGGCCGCCGACCTAGCGTCGAGCGCTGCGACGACCCGTGGGGTAGACCAAACTCGCGGTGATCATGAGCACCGCGAGCAATCGGTCCCCCACCGAAAAGCTCATGGCGATCGCCACGGGGAGCAGCGCGCCGACCACCCAGAGGAGTTGCTGGCGAACCGCGAAGCGTGCGAAGGTGCGACCCTGGGCGCCGGGCGCGACGTTGCGCTGGGTGATCGCGTCAAAACTCGGTTGCGCGATGGCCCCGCTCAGCCCGATCCAGCCCGCGAGCAGCACCTGCACCGCCAGCACCGGCCGCAACGACGCGAGCGCGGAGCCCGCGCCCGTGATGAAGAGCGCGATGGTCAACAGCGTCGACTCCTTTAGGTGGTTGCGCACCCGCGTCACGAAGGCCAGTCCTAGTAACGAACCGCCAGCGCTCAAGGTGAGGGCCACGGCGTACCACCCGAGCCCCGCCGACTCGCGGCGAAGACCGAAGGCCAAAAGAAACGTGGCGAACCCCGCGGCGAAGCGCATGATGGCCGCCGCCCCGAGCCCCCAGGCGACTTCGATGTCGCCCAGTGGGTTGAGGGCGTTGAGGTCCCGTTCGCTCTGGGTCAGTCCGTCGACTTGGTCGCGCACCACCTTGAGCGGACGCTGGAGCCGCGCGCTGGCGACCGTGGCGCCCACGTAGACGAACGCCGCGACGTAGAGCACGCTCGGTGCGCCGATCCCCTTGAGGATTCCCGCACCGATCGATCCCGCCACCAGTCCGATCAACGTACCGAGCAAGGTCAGCTGCGCGTTGAAGCCGGCGAAGCCCTTCTCCTCGTCGGCGAGCTCGTTGGGCCAACCCGCGTCCCCCACGTGCGCGGCGTGTTCGCGGAACTGGTCGGTGCGCGCCATCTCGGGCACCAGTGCCCCGCGGGTGACGACGTAGAGCTTGGAAGAGACGAGCAACAAGAACGCCAGGGGAAAGAGCCAGAGAGAGTTGAGGTGCTCCGCCATCAACCAACACAGCACCGCGCGAACCCCGGCCGAGATCGCCACGAGGATGCGACGGCCGTTGGCCGAGCGGTCGATCAGGGGACCGAGCACCGGCGAGACGACCGCGAAGGGCGCGATGGTCAAGAGCAGGTAGAGCAGGACCTTGCCCTTGGCCTCGGTGGGCGAGACCGAGAAGAACAGTGAACCCGCGAGTGAGACGGTCACCAGCGTGTCGCCCGCCATCATGATGACGTGGACCAGCGCCAGTCGACCGAAGGCCGTCTTTTGATCAAAGAGGTCCTGCGCGGAGGCCCGCGCCAACGTCACGATTCCCCGAGCCCGCACGAGATGAGCGTAGGTGACCCGCGTCAACCTAGAGCGCGCGTCAGTTCGAGTTGCAGCCCCAGAACTGGACGTAGGCGGGCAGACGGTGGTGCACGCAGTACCTGGCGCGCGACGCGTTCTCCCAGACACCCTTCGACTGGTCGTAGGCGAGCACCTCGGTCACGCCGATCTCCTCTTCACCTGTGCCGACGGTCGCCCAGAGATACGCGAAGCCACCCTCGCAGCCAAAGCTTGCGACGCTCACGACCTTGAGCGGTCCGTGGTAGGGCGCCGAGAGGGCGCTGGCGTCACACGGCAGCGAGAGAGGAAAGGCGCGCTGGCGACACGTCGCGTGCGCGGCGGCAGCCCCGAGGGCGATCACGAGGACGAGACCCGCGGCGACTTTCAACCATCTCATAGGAGCAGTTGAGCACACCGGCCGCCACTTCGTCAGTCCCTTAAGAGCTCCACGAAGAGCACGCCCGTGGCCGACTCCCAGACCTTCTCGTCCACCGGCTCGGCCGAGATGTCGTCGAGCGAGCGTCCGAAGACGAGAATCTGCAGCAGAACCGCCAGCGCGTCGGCCGCGATGTCGTCGCGCAGCCACTCTCGCCGCTGAGCGAACTCGATCAACGCTCGCAGGTCCGCGGTTAGACGCGCCTGGGTGAGACCGATCATCTCTTTCAGACGTGGTCGGGTCGAGGCAGCGGCGACGATGCGTATGCGCATCGCGCGACGCTGTCGTCGCTCGTCGCCAGAAGAGAGCGTCGTGACGACCGGCTGCATCGCGGTGATGTACTCATCGAGCGTGTCGACCTGATCGATGACGCCTTTGAACAAGGCGAGGTCTTCTTCGACGAAGCGCGAGAAGATCATGTCGTAGGCCGCGTCGATGACGCCTTCGCGAGAACCGAAGTGGTGGTACACCGATCCGTAGTTGACGCCGGTGGCTTCACATATTTCCGGTATACGAATAAGGAGCTCGTCCCCCGTCATCAGGCGCTCCGCAACGGCGTCGAGGACGGCTTGCATCACGGGAACGGATCGGCTCTGTTTCGTCACTCAAATATTTTAGGCTGGGCCATTCTCAACACACTCCCAATATTCGACAATCGGTACTCAAAGACGCGCGAACTCACCAGAAAAAAAGTTGAGTGATCCACACGTTTTGACGTGTGCGCAGCAACGCGATGACAACGCCATCACCACGCTCACCCAACGACGTGGTCGCTAGGCTGACTCTTCAGCACTATGTCAAAACCAGTACTCCAGATCATTGTCGGCAGCACACGACCCGGGCGCGCGGGCATCGCGATCGCGCGATGGTTCTTCGAACTCGCGAGTGCGAAGGGCGACTTCGACGTCGAGCTGGTCGATCTTCTCGAGGTAAATCTGCCGATGTACGACGAGCCCAATCACCCGATCCGGCGTGAGTACGTGCACGATCACACCAAGGCCTGGTCCGAGACGATCGATCGCGCCGACGCCTACGTCTTCGTCATCCCCGAGTACAACCACGGGATGAACGCGGCGACCAAGAACGCGATCGACTACCTGCACTTCGAGTGGCAGTACAAGCCCTACGGCATCGTCTGTTACGGGGGTGCGTCCATGGGCCTGCGCGCCGCACAGATCCTCAAGCCAACCCTCGCGGCCCTCAAGGTGACGCTCTGCGGCGACGTCTCGATTCCCCTCGCCACGACGCCGGTGAAAGACGGCGTCTTCGCGGGCAACGAGATTCTCGTTGACTCCGCCACGAAGCTCCTCGCGGAGCTCGCGGTCTTCGCCCCGTTGTTACAGCCCCTGCGCCACTAGTCGTCGACTACGGTGCGTCCTCGACGCCGAGCAGTTCGCGGATGCGCGGTCGCCAGTCGAGGTTCTCGGTGCTCGCGCCGCTTTCGTGCAGCGCGCGACGCTCGGCCCGCAGCGTTGCGGCGACCTCACCGAGATTCTCCGGTAGCCGCTCGGCCGCCATGGTGCGAATCGCCTGGGCGAGCGCCGGCGCCGCGCCTTCGGTGGTGACCGCGACGGTCACCTCGCCTTGACGGTGCAACGCCATGAAGTAGAAGCTCGATCGTTCGGGGTCGTCCACGACGTTGAGCCAGATCCGTCGTTCGCGAGCTTCGCGGACGATCTCGTCATTGACCGTCGGGTCACCCGTCGCCGCGACCACGAGCCAGAAACCCTCTAAGTCACCCGATTGATATCGACGGTGTTCGACGCGCGCCACGCCTTCAGGAAGCGACGCGAGGATGGCGTCGCTGATGACGCTGACCACGGCGCCGGCGTCGAGAAGCTGTCGGGCCTTGTAGCTGCCGACCTTGCCCGCGCCGATCACCAGCACCGGTGCGTCGTCGAACTTAAAGGCGAGCGGCAACATCAAAGGACGGCGACGTCGAGGATCCCCATCGATCGAAGGTCCAATGACGCCACTCCGCCCACGACGATGATGGCCGGTGGGCGCACGTCGAGGTGACCGAGCTCGGCCAACGTGGAGCGAGTCGTGCGCTGTTGATTGGTCCACGCCTGTTCCACGACCGCGACCGGCGTGGCGGGTTCGAGCCCACCCTCGAGCAGCTGACGGGCGATATCACCGCGATGCTCGACGCCCATCAATATAACGAGCGTCAGTTCGGCATTCGCCAACACTCGAAAGTTCGTCCGCTCACCGCGCGCGCCGCGCGCGCTCACGATGGTGACGCCGCGACTCACCCCGCGGTGGGTCACGGGAATACCCGCGGCCAGCGGTCCCGCGAGCGCCGAGGAGAGGCCGGGCACCACGTCGCACGCGATGCCCGCGTCGTGCAGGGCAGCGAGTTCTTCGCCACCACGTCCAAAGACGAAAGGGTCGCCACCCTTGAGACGAACGACGACGTCGTGGCGCGCGCCGAGGTCGACGAGCAACTCATTGATCGATGATTGACTCGCGGAGTCGCCGGGGCGCTTGCCCACGTCGATCACCTCCGCGCGGGGATTGACGTAGCCCATTACCGATTCGTCGACGAGGCGGTCGCGCACGACGACGTCGGCGTCGCCGAGCAGTCTCGCCGCGCGAACCGTCAACAAGTCCGCGGCGCCCGGTCCCGCACCCACGAGGTAGACGGTCACGTGATGCCCACTCGCGCGAGGAAGTCGCCGAAGGGCTCGTCGAGTTCGGCCTCTTCAGCCCAGCGATCGAAGAGCGGGCCGAGCACGTCGGGCACGTCCTCCAAACTCACCTTCTCTCGAAAGAGCGTGGCGAGTCGGTCGCCCCGGACGCCGCCCCCGACGTAGACGTCGTAGGTGGACTTGGTGCGACCCACGACCCCGATCTCGGCCACGGCCGGTCGTGCGCAGCCATTCGGGCACCCCGTCATCCGCAACTGCAGGGGACGACGACCCAGTTGCCGAGCCGCCAGTGCACCTTCGATGGAGCTCACCAACTCCGGCAGGCGCCGTTCAGATTCGGCCAAGGCCTGCGAGCACGTCGGCAGCGCCGGGCAGGCCAGCGCACGTCGTTCGACGTTGCCGAGTTCGCCGTCGAGTCGCACGTGGTGCGCTCGCAGCAGCGCTTCTATCGGGTCACGATCCGCCTCGCGGACGCCGCTGATGATGATGTCTTGCTGAGGCGTGATGAAGAAAGTCACGGGGTACGTCTCGGCGATGGTTCGCAACGCGCTGCGTAACGTCGCGCCGCCGTCGAGGTCGCGGACCCGCCCGGCCCCCACGCGCACGCCGAGTTGATAGGTGCCGTCGGGTAGTTCGCGCCACCCCAAGTGGTCGTCGGCGTCAAAGGTGCGCGGCAGCGCTCGGGGAAGACGCAGTGCGCGCCCGAGTCGCTGTTCGACCTCGCCGCGAAAGGCGGCCAGACCGAGGTCGGCGACCACGTACTTCATGCGGGCACGTTTGCGATCGGTGCGGTCGCCCAAGTCGCGATACGTGGCGATGATCGCGGCGATCACCTCTTCGACTTCGTCATTGGTCACGAAGGTCAAGGGTTCGCCGAGGCGCGCGAAGGTGTCGGCGTTCGCGTAGGAGCGACCGAGGCCGCCACCCACCAAGAGCGTGAAACCGGCACCCAGTTCGGGGTCGTCACTCGGGATGAGCCCGACGTCCTGCGCGAAGACGTCGACGCAGTTCTCGTGCGGGTGCGACACCGCGATCTTGAACTTTCGTGGTAGGTACGTCTCGCCGTAGAAGGGGCGCTCCTCGAACTCTTCGCGCGAGGCGGCCTTCTCGCCGTTGACGAAGATCTCCCAGTGCGCCTCGGACGTCGAGCGGAAGGTCTCACGCAACTGTCGAGCGATGCCCTCTAAGTGACCGTGGCCGTTCTCGAGGTGCAGGTTCGGGCACGTCACGACGTTGCGCACCACGTCACCGCAGGCGCCGAAGGACGAGAGGAACTGTCGATCGAGTGATCGCGCCAACTCCCGCAAGTCACCCTTCAACACGCCGTGGAACTGCACGGCTTGGCGGGTCGTGAGTCGCAAGGAGCCGTCGGCCTCAGAGGTCGCGATCGCGTCGAGCCCCAACCACTGCTCCGCGGAGAGTCGACCACCGGGGATCACGACGCGGATCATGAAGATGTAATCCAGCGTCTCTTTCGCCAACGCGCGCTCGCGACGCACGTCGCGGTTGTCTTGGGCGTAGATACCGTGAAACTTGAGGAGTTGCTCGCTCTCGTTCGACACGTTCGCCGCGGCCCCGGACAGGTCGTTGTCGAGGTCTCCGCGCAAGTAGTTACTCGCGCGCTTGATTTCCTCGACCTCGGACTCCGTCTTCGTTTCTGTTGTCACGCCCATGTACCAGCTCGGATTTGCTTGATTGACGATAATGTTTATCAAACTAGTCAGGTATTAGCAAGGCTCGATTGTCGAAACCTCATTGCTGCGGGGTCGTACCTGGTAAAGGGGCTAATTCACCACGGCGCGCGGAGTTGCGCCTCGATCGCGGTGGCGATGGTCGCGTAGCCGGCGGCGTTCGGGTGCATGTTCGGACCGTACGGTGCCGCTTGGCACATCCAGGTCAGTTCACAGGTGTAGGTCACGTCAGTGGCCACATCGTGCGATCCGTCGCTGCGCTGATGGACGACCCCACCGTCTTCGAAGACGCCGGCCACTTCCGCCATCGGAATTCCCGCCGCACCGTAGACACTCTTTAGCGCCCCGTTCAAGCGGTCGATCACGCCCACGCTCGCCAGAGCCAGGGCTTGGCCCGCGGGTCCCGAAAGCGCGTCGGCGAGAAATGGGTCGAAGTGGCCGACCCCGACGAAGCTCACCCCGGGACCGGCGGCGTTCTTGAGGTACGTCAGGATCATCGGGAGGTCTGATCGCACCGCGTCGATCGCACTATCGACGCAGGCCTCGTGCACGACCTGGCCCTCAAGGCAGCGTCGGACGTTATTGAATCCGAGATCCACCGTGACGAGACCTTGATCGTCCCGGTGGGCCTGGAGAAAGGCGATCGCCTCCGCCAACTGGGTGTCGCCGCTCGCGTAGCAGCGATCGCCACCGTAGAGCATCGACGTCGTCGTCTCTCCTGGACAACCCAGTTGGGTCAGTTGGACCGCAACACCGCGCGATGCTTCGAAGGAGACCACGTCATTGGCGTACCCCTGAGTCGTGGGCGCGCCCTTGGGATTATCCAGGGTGGGCTGAAAGCCGACCGACGCGGAGCCCCCGAGGGCGAGGTAGAAGGGTGTGGCGGTCGCGGCACCAGCCGGGCCGATGCTGAGCGTCCCCACCAGGGATAACGTCGAAAGTCCCGCCACGAGCAGGCCCGCGGTGACCAGTCTGGACACGTTCGTCCTTCGTCGCCCCAGTAGTCGCACGTCTCTCTTTCCCTCGTTCATCGCTCCGTCGAGCCCCGGTGGCCGGTCGCTCCGCGACCAGCCACCGGCGTCGTCTCTTCGAGAGCGCGATAATGATGTGTTCGCGTCGCGGTCCCGCCCTCACGCGCGCCAACACGGCCATTCAGGCTACCTCGGTACATTGTCGAGAAGCGTGCACCCCTCGGCCATTCTTAATCAAGATTTAGCCGACCAGAGGGCAACAACGACGCGCACTTCTGACCCACTCGATACCGAAGTGACGTGAGCGAACGTCGACGTCGATCGAGACCTAGGGGGCCGCGCTCCCGTGAAAGGCCACTACCCGGTTGTTGGTCGGCACGAGCAAGAGGTCGTCGCCCACGCTCGGGGTCGGAAAGTGATTCGCCGGCACCCCAACGTTCGCCTCTTGTCGAACGTTGCCGTTCGAGGCGTTGAGGCCGTATAACTCGCCGTTTTGACCTATCGTCCAGACGAGACCCGCGGCCACAATCGGCGGACCCCCTCCCACATCGGCGCGCCAGAGGACGCTCAACGATCCGGTGCCGACGCGTACGGCGATGGGTCCGCTGAGACACGGGAGGTAGATGGTCGACCCCACGACGGCGTCGCCACCGTCGGTTTCGGCACCGCAGCCCCCGGTGATCGTTGCCACCTGGCGCCCAATGCCGCCCAGATGTGCGCCGTCGAGCAGATAGACGAATGGTGACTTGCCCGCGAGCACGACCTGTCCGTCCGACAGGAGGGCGGGCGCGGTCGACTGATCGAGGTCTGAGGCGTTGTCCTGCGGCCACGAGGACGGTGCGAAGTACTGACGAAGTCGAAGTGACGCGGAGAGCTCGAGTGCCGAGTCGCTGTCGTCGTAAGGCTGGCTCGCCGAGTTGACCGAGCCGTTGCCGGCGGCCACCCAGATGTTGCCGGACTTATCGACTTCGGGTGCCGCGCCCCCCATCCAGATCGCCCCTTGGGATTCACCGGCGGCTGCGTCGACTGTGAAGAAGGTGGGCGTCGAGCCGGTTTCTTTTACCGAACCCACGCGACCGCGGTAGCTCGCACAGTCACCGTCATTTCCGCCCATGGCGAAAATCACGCGGCCGTCATCCAGGTTGAGACCAGTTCGCTGCAGCAGTGCGTCCGGTGCGGCACCGGGAGGATCGACGCGCTCACGAAGCTCGACGGCGCCGGACTGAGTACTGAGTCCCACCAGCGTGTGGTGTGGGCCCCCGCCCACGAGTTCGTCGGCCACCACGAAGATCTCGTTCCTCGTCGGATCGATCACCGGCGTGCCGGTGATGCCGACGGTCGGTCCGATGTCACCGCAGGGAAGCTTGGACGAGGGAACCGCGCTGGCGACGTGGCGGGCCCAAATGACGCGTCCGTTCGTCGCCGAGAGCGCGTAGACGAGGTCGTCTTCCGTCGCGACGAACACTCGACCGTCGTAGACGAGAGGTTCACCGTAGAGTTCGCCGGCGAGCGACGGAGACGTCCACGCGCGATGCGCGGTGTCGACCGCGCGCAGCGCTGTCGACAGCCCGCTGCCCGCGGCGACCCCGTGGTAGACCGTCCAGTTCGTCGCCGCGTTGGGGGAGCTCGCCGAAGACGGAGCGGACGAAAGAGGTATCGCGAGAGAGACGGCGGCCGCGCCTAGTGAGACGATCGAGAGCGTTCGCGCGCGAAGCCGACGAAACCCGTTCTTGACGTGACGACGACTCGTTCGGTGCATCGCCCCATTCTGGCGGTCGGTGGCCATTCCGTGACCTTCGCGCGTAACGAGTGAAGAAGACCGGCATCGTTAAGGGATTGACGTCTCGCGCAACGGAGTCGCCCGCGCCGGCACTAGAAGTGGAGCGTCCGTAGGAGGCGTTGGTAGGACGCGCGGAAGTCGTCAAAGGTGACTGGTAGCTGGTGGGTGATCACGGCTCGCTGGGTCGTCGCCGAGGTCGAGAACTGCACCGTGGTGAGTTCACGCTCCAATGAGTGGAAATCACCTTGGTAGGCGCGCAGGCGTGAGAGGTCGTTGTTCGGCACGAGGGCGTTGTCCGACATCGTCGCCACGGCCGACGCGAGTTGATCTCGTGCCGACGTGGCGGCCCGAGCGACACATCCGCTGTAGCCAACCGGCGAACAGCGCGCGACCGACGCCTCGAACTGGGTGATCGCGTTCACCGTGGTCGTGTGGGACGACGTGACGATGACGCGAGCAACTACCGCTTGAAACCTGTTCAATAACGGTCGTTCGAAGTAGAAGTTCAACGCGTAGATCGGAGCACCCACGACGAGGATCACGACGAGTACGACGCGAGTCGCCTTGGTGACGAACCAACGGGTCGCCAGTCGCTGTTCGTGGTCGCCACCCCCCACCGTCGCATCAATACCAATCGGCGCGTCGCTCGGCGTCTCGGCGGGGGTGAGTCGGGCCGGGCCGTCACCGAAGATGCCCCGAAACGGCTGCGTGGGCGTTAAGAGACATCCGTAGGCCTGGAGTCGGAGTTGATAGCGCAGCACGAGCGCGAGCGCCTGGTGGAACGACCGCGGCTCGCGGCCCGCCACGACGCCCCAACACCACATGACGAAGAGCACCGGAAACGCACCCAGCGTGAAGAGGACGCTCACGAGGTTCGCCGGGTACCCCAAAAGTATTCGAAAGAACACGGCCCAACGTCGAAGACGCACGTGGTCGACGTCCACCGTGACTTGTTCGGTCGGCCTCGAATGAAAGTTCACGCCGGGCCACCGCGGGATGAGCAGGTAGTAGTAGGCCAACAGATTGGCGAAGAGCCGCAAGGAGTTGGTCAAGAATCGTTGCATCCCGTCGGGTACTCGTCCAGTGAAGAGCGCGGCAAACCACGCGACGATCGTCACCGCCAGCGCGCCGATACCCACGATCTCGGCCACCACGAAGAGCGGCAGGGCCAACAGGGCACGCAGGAGTACTGTCCATCGTGAGTGCCGGGGCGGTTCAAGGGAGAGCCCGATCCGAACTTCCGCCGCGGTGCCAACGGCGTCGTAGGAAAGTGGCGGCATCGCCGAGGGTGAGAACGTCCCTCGCTTCTGTGCGCCACAGACGGGGCAGAACTGCTGACCCTCGATTTCTTGCGCTCCGCAGTTGGTGCAGTACGACACGTGTGCCCTTCTCGTCGCTTAACTGCGAATACTGGCACACGACGCCATTCGCCACCTTCGACGCGCGTCGAGTGAGACTCAAATGTTGCAACGCCGAAGTGGTGGTGACGGCAAAAGCGCGCAATCCATTCGATTATCGTCGGGCGCAGGGCGAGTGCAAATACCCAGTTTTCTATACGGGTCGTTCTAAAATGAGCCACTATTGGCGACGCGTTGACCACAAATTGATGCCTGCTCGAAAGAATTGTGCCCATGTCGGAATGGTTTGGTCTGCAGAGTGACTGCACGCGACAGCGGGGGGCGTCATGTCGATAACCGAGGATCGTCGTCGCGGAGGTCGCCTCCGGTTCGATGTCGCGTCGTCCGTACTCGAGTCACCCGATGGTGCCCCGCCGCCTGAGACCGATCACCATCGCCACTTTCACGTGCTGAGTGAACGCGAGCATCGTGACAACCGTCGCGTCTGGACGGCCTACGCAGTACTGGGCGTCCTGTTAGTCGCCTACATCATTTCGGTCTTCGCTCGCACCGAGGCGCAGTCGTGGCCGTGGCTCGACGGGTGGTCGCTGGCATCCTTAGAGCTGGTGGCGGTGGCGCTGTGCCTCTACAAGGGTCGCGTGAATCGACCCGGCCGCGCGGTGCCGCTCGTGCTCGGCCTGGGACTCTTGTGCTGGACCCTCGGTGACTACGTCTTAACCTACGAGTCACTCGGCGGTAAGACGCCGGCCTCGCCGTCCGGCGCGGACGTGCTCTACCTGCTCTTCTACCCACTCGCCTACGTCGCCGTCGTCAAGTCGCTCCAAAAGGCGCTCGGGCGTCTCGCGCGACCGAACTGGCTGGACGGCGTGGTCGCGGGGCTGGGCGCAGCGGCCCTGTGCGCCGCGTTCGCCTTCCACAGCATTCATCACCTAACCGGCGGGACCGCCTTGAGTGCCGCCGTCAACCTCGCCTACCCGGTTGGGGACCTGCTCATCTTGCTCCTGGTGATTGGCGGCACGGTGCTCCTCGCGGGCCGCGGGTCGCGCCAGTGGTACCTCCAAGCCGCCGGGCTTCTGGTGATCGTGGTTGGTGACACATTCAACCTCGTCGGCTCCTCGGGGTTGGCTACTCGCTTTGGTAATGACGTCAACGCCTTCGCGTGGCCGACGGCGATCTTCCTCATCTCGATGTCGGTGTGGCTCCCCGAGCGTCGTCTGGACCCGCTCCGTGAACAGAAGGTCTCGAGCTTCTTCCTACCCGGTGTCGCCGCCGCGGCCGGGCTCTTCATCCTCGTCGCCGGTACCGTGCACTCCATCAGCCGAGTCGCGCTGTGGCTCGCCGTCGCGACACTGCTCACCGTGGGCGTACGCCTCGCCATCTCGGCGCGCAGTTTGCGCGTCTTGACCGAGGAACGAAATCGCCAAGCGCACACCGACGAGTTGACCGGCCTCGGCAATCGCCGACAGCTCGCGCTCATTCTCGATCTCTTCTTCGCCGAACAAGCCAACGCCTTGAGCGACCCGCGCGAGTTGGCGTTCCTCTTCGTCGACCTCAACCACTTCAAGGAGATCAACGACTCCTTCGGCCACCCCGCCGGCGACGAACTCCTGCGACAGATCGGACCACGACTGACCAAGGCCGTCGGCAGTGCCGGATCGGTCGTACGACTGGGCGGGGACGAGCTCGCCGTCGTGTTGATGGACGCCGACGCGGACGCCGCAGTAAAGGTGGCGGAACGGATCATCGCCGAGATCAGCGAGCCCTTCCTCTTGAACAAGATTCGCGCGTCCGTGGGCGCCAGTATCGGTATCGCGCTCGTGCCGTCGAACGCGACGGACCCCTCGGGGCTCTTATGGTGCGCCGACGTGGCGATGTACCGCGCAAAGTTGGGCAATATCTCCTACGTCTTCTACGACCAGGACATCGACGGCGGCGAGGACCAGCCGAACCTCCTCGACGAACTGCGCGTCGCGGTGAAAGAGGGCGACTTCGTCCTGCACTACCAGCCGGTGCTCAATCTCAAGACGGGACAGATCCTCTCGGTCGAAGCCCTGGTGCGCTGGCCCCACGCGAAATTGGGTCTTGTGCCGCCGATGAAGTTTCTGCCCCTCGCCGAAGACGCGGGCCTCATGTGGCCGCTGACGACCTGGGTACTCAACGAAGCGCTCGCCCAGTGTGCCGCGTGGCGCGCGTCCGGACGAATGCTCTCGGTATCGGTGAACGTTGCGACGAGCGACCTCTTGGAAGCGGAGTTCCTCGATCTCGTCAAGGGTCTACTCACTCGCTACAACCTGCCCGGCGAGGCCGTGGTCATCGAGATCACCGAGACGACGATCATCAAGGACTTCCTCCGAGCCCAAGCCGTCATCTTGGGTCTCCGGGACCTGGGCGTCGTCGTGTCCATCGACGACTTCGGCGCCGGATTCACGTCGCTCGCGTATTTGAGCAGCCTGTCGGTCGGCGAACTCAAACTCGACCGCGCATTCATCACGGCGCTCAACGCGGAGGGGCGCGGACGAGAACTCGAGTTGGTGCGTGCCACTATCAACCTCGGGCACGAGATGGGTCTGCGGGTTGTCGCCGAGGGCATCGAGGACGTCGAGACGCTCGACCTGATCGGCGAACTGGGGTGCGACCGTGCCCAGGGGTACTTCATTAGCCGCCCGTCCCCCGCCAGTCGCCTCTCGTTCAACTCAAGCGACGTCGCGGCGATGGCGGAGCCGACACCCGTCTAATCGAGCACTCCCGCTGCCGTAGCGGCGTGGCCGTCAGCCACGTGGCAACACTTCAATTACCTAACGTTTTTCAACGACGACGCAGTGTCGCGTACTTCGCGCCGCGGAGTTGTAGGTTGAGGGTTGATGAGGAAAGTCGCGGTAGTTCTGAGCGTGGCGATGTTCGGTGTCGGCGTGTGGCTGCTCACCAAGGTCCACTCCGTCAGCGCCACGTGTACCGCGACCGTAAGTCTGTTCACGGGCAAAGGGATCAATCCGAACTGTGAGAACGTGGCGTCGTTCTACTTCCTCGGTTTCGCGCTGACGATTCTCGGACTCATCGTGCTCACGCTCGCACTGGTCTCCATGGCCAAGCGCGACCGCGAGGAGCGTCGCAACCGACGCCGGTCAATCTCGAACATCCGTCGCCACGAGCCACCGAAGTTACGCGACGTCGCGTAGCTCCATCGACGGCGTTCGTCTCGCTTCTCGCAACTTCTCCCAACTTCCTCCTCCTTCACCGTCAACACGACGTACCATTCGAGTGAGCAGTACGGAACTCATCGGGGGGTTACCGTGGCACGGAATCTCAACGTCGTCGATCGCGATCTCTGGGGCATCGTCCAGAACCTGGACCTGCCCCTCGTCCTCGTCGACCTGAGTGACTTCACCGTGGCCTTCGCGACGCCGGCGTTCCTCAGTCAGGTTGACGTTCCCGCCTCAGGCGTATTGAACCTGCCGATCTATGAACTGTTCAACTCACCTGATCGCGAAAACGCTCGCGAGGCGCTGGAGAACTTGGCAGCCGGACGGATCGACTACTTCAGGTCCCACAGAAGTTTGAAGCGCCCCACGAAGACGAAGCGAGCCGTCGCGGTGTGGGTCTGCGCCGTCGACGTGAGCGATCGACAGTACGCACTCGCGGAGTTCTCCAATCGACTGGACGCACTCGACAGCCCGCTCTCGCAGTACCTCGGATTCACGCCCTTGGAGAAGGCCGTCGGCATCGTCGACGCCGACGGCATCATCACCTCGGTGAGCACCAACGTTGAGACCGTGCTCGGTGTCCCCGCGAAGAAACTCATCGGACAACACCTGGTGCAGTCGGTCGAGGGGCGCCGCATCTATCACGAGCTCAGCGCGACGGCGAGCACGACGTCGGTGGCGATGCCCTTGGCGACCCTCAATCACTTTGGAGGGACGCTCAACGTCCGTTGCATTCTGACGCCACTCGCCACTTCATCGGATCACTGTTTTCTCTTGATCGCCGACGACTCATCCGATCGCGGCGAGCGCGCGGACCGGGCCGCCCAGTTAGAGCATCGACTCTGGAGGATCGCGAGCGAAGTGCAGGCGAGCGGTATCTTCGACTCGTTGGGCACGCTGCCCGACGCCAGTAGCGTCCCCGAGCTGAACTCGCTGAGTACGAGAGAGTGGGAAGTCCTCAGTCGACTGCAGCGCGGCGAGCGAGTCACGACGATCGCCGATGCGCTCTACGTCAGTCCCAGCACGGTGCGGAACAATTTGAGTTCAATCTTCAAGAAGTTTCGCGTTCACTCTCAGGCCGAACTGTTGCAACGCCTGTTGAGCTAGGACAGTTCGTCTAGGTGTTCGGACACGATGCCCGTAGGGAGACAACGGTGAGGCGACCAGGCTGGACGAATGACTTCCGACCTCGAATCCCACCGACCCACCGTCGACTATAGGCAACTCGCGAGAGTCGCCGATCGACTACTCACGCCCGTCGCGGTGGTCGACGTCGACAGCACCATTCGCTACGCCAACAACGTCGCCGCCAGCCTCTTCGACGTCGCACCGGCGGAACTCGTTGGGCGAAAGGCGCTCACCTTCCTCCATCCGAGCGACCGCGAGCGCGTCGCCACCGACCTCAGCGTCATCGGTAAGAAGGCAGGGTCCGGCGGCTTCGCCGAATTTCGTTTTCGCAGCCGTCGGCGCGAGGCGTGGCGAACCTTTAGAAGTTACGCTCACAACCTCATCGACGACCCCGACGTGGGCGGCATACTCTTCTCGGGCGCCGACGTGACCGAACAGGACCGAACCACCAGAGCCCTACGCACGCTGAGCGCGTGTAATCGCGTCCTTATTCACGCGACCGATGAGACGACGTTGGTCGACAACGTGTGTCGCTCGATCACCGAATCCGGTGAATACATGCTGGCGTGGGTCGGCTACATCAACCACGACGAGGGCAAGACCGTACGACCCGTCTCGGCCCACGGCGAGACCGAGTACCTCAGTGGCTTGCACATCACGTGGGCGGACGACGAGTTCGGGCGTGGCCCCACTGGCGCGGCGATTCGCACTCGATCGCCCCAAGTCGTTTCGGATCACCGGCGATCGAAGAGGTGTAACCCGTGGCGCGATCGAATCGATGGCTTTGGGGTGCGCACGTCGTGCGCCTTTCCACTCATCGTGGGTGACGTGGCGGTCGGATCGCTGTCTATTTACAGTCACGACGTGGGCGCGTTCGGACCCGCGGAGATGGGCCTCTTCGGCGAACTGGCGGACAACCTGGCCTACGGCATCGGGCGGTTGCGCGACGCCGACCGTCTCGCTCGAAACGAGGCGCACCTCCGAGAGGCCGAGCGCCTCGCCCACGTCGGTCAGTGGGAATGGAATCTTCGAGCGGACGAGATTGAGTTCCTGGCGGACGAGACGCACGCCATCTATGGCGTCGATGGTCCCCAGTGGCGGGGAGACTTCCACTCGTTTCTCTCCTTCGTCGCCGTTGATGACCGAGCGGCGTTCCAAGCCGCGATGGACCTCACCCTCGCCAGTGGTACCGCGGAGCTCTCGCATCGGGTCATCGGCTGCGATGGTGCAACGAGGGTGGTTCGAATGCGCACGGAGTTGGTTACCGATAAGGACGGCGCGCCCGAGCGCGTTGTGGGCGTGTCGCTCGACGACACCGATCACGTCGCGGCGAGACGTGAACTCGACGAGTCGAGACTCTTCCTTCTCGCCATCACGAACAACATGGCCGAGGGCATGATCGCGACGGACGACTGGGGCAGAATTACGTTCGCGAACGCCGCCGCTAGCAGACTGTTTCACCTCGACAGCGGCGACATCATCGGAGAACTCACCAGTGACGTCTTTCACTTCAAATGTCGAGGTCGGACGTCCGACGACGAAGAGACTGGTCCGTTGCACCGAGTGTGGAACGGCGGTGAAACGCTCAACTTCACCAACGAGACGATCATTCGGCGTGACGGAACCCAAGTACCCGTCGCCTTCAGCGCGTCGCCGTTGAACACGGACACGCTGCACGGCGCGGTCATCGTATTTGAGGACATCACGGCCCAGGCCTCGGAACAACTCAAGGTGCAGCGAGAGCTCGAGAAGCTCGCGTGGGTCGGTCGTGTTCGCGACGCGCTGGACAACGATCGATTCGTGTTGTACTCCCAACCAATAGTTGACCTCTCGACGTATGAGGTTGAGCAGCACGAGTTGCTCATACGCATGGTCACCCCCGAGGGCGACGTGGTGCTCCCCTCCGATTTCCTGCCGACCGCGGAGGAGTACGGGCTCGTGGCGGAGGTGGACCGATGGGTCGTCGCCGAGACCGCGCGCTTGGCGGCGGACGGCCACGCCGTCGAGTTCAATCTTTCGGCGAAGTCCGTGGCCGATCCGCACATGCTGTCGGTCATTCAAGAAGCGATCACTGAGTTCGGGGCACCACCGCAGAATATGGTCTGTGAGATCACCGAGACCGCCCTCGTCCACGACATTGCGGCGGCGGAGTCCTTCGTGAGGGGACTCAATGATCTCGGTTGCCGCGTTGCGCTGGACGACTTCGGCGCGGGATACGGCGGTTTCGCGTATCTGAAACGACTCCCGGTCTCGTACCTCAAGATCGATCAGCAGTTCGTCCGCGACCTGTGCGCCGAGGAGTCGAGTCGTCACGTCATCTCGGCGGTGGTGAATCTCGCACAAGCCTTCGGCATGAAGACGATTGCCGAGGGTGCCGAAGACGACGCGACGCTGCGCCTCTTGAAGCAACTCGGTGTCGACCACGTCCAAGGTTTCGTGATCGGTCGCCCATCGCTCGCCCGCGACGCACTCGAAGGAGCGGCGACACCCGCCGCGTCGACATCGCGCCACCGCGCGCGCTCGACGTCCGACTGACCGGGCTGAGTCACACTCAGGCACGTCGCTTCGGCTCCAAATCTCATCGTGCGGCTGCGTCACGGGACCCCCGTCGCGCATCGCATCCATCGATAGGAACGTGAGTGTTCATCACTCATCAATATCGACGCAACTCGTCATCAATTCAGAAATACGAGAATTTCGGCCGGTACCATCGACACTACGTAGCAGCACGACTGCATCCGGGAGTGTCGGGGAGATGACAGACCAACTTGAGCGGTTCGACGGCGCTCTCGCCGCCGAACATCGAACATCAATACAACGGATCGTCGCCACGTCTGATTTTCTCAACACCATCAGCACGGGGATGATCTTCCGTGACCGCGACGGCGAGATTGTCGACTGCAACGCCGCCGCGGAAGCGATTCTCGGCGTCCCGCGCGACCGGCTCCTCGGTCGATCCTCCACCGCCTTTGAACTCGATGCCGTTCGCCTCGACGGCACGCGCTTCACCATGAACCGACCGCACGCGCTCGAAACGCTCGTGACCGGTCAGTCCATCTCGGGCCTCATCGCTGGGGTCACCTTGATCGACCGCTCACAAAAGTGGCTCTCGGCGCGGATCTGGCCCCACGTCATCGACGGAGAGGTCCTCGGAGTGATGTCCGCCTTCGACGACGTGACGGCGGTGGTGAAAGCGCAGCGAATCGTGCAGATCATGGCGGCAGTCAGGCGCGTCGGGCTTATGACGGTAGAGGAAGCGGACGCGCTGCAGTTGATCTGCGATTTGGTCGTGAGCGAGGGCCACGTCCCGCTCGCCTGGATCGGTGCGGCGAGCGAGGAGGGCGGCGTCGACATTCTGGCGTCCTCGGGCGCCACCGACTACCTCTATGACGACATGGTCTCGTGGTGGGGTTCGGATCAGAGCGGACACGGTCCGACCGGTTCCGCCTTGCGCACCGGTGCGAGCCAGGTCGCGAACGACCTCTCGGCACAGCCGCGCTACGGCCCATGGAAAAAGCGCGCTCACGAATTCGGACTGTTGTCGTCCGTGGCACTACCCTTCGCGCTGGAGGGCCGCCGCGCCGTGATCTCGATCTACGAAGGTCACGTCAACGCCTTCGACGAGAAGACCGTCTCGAGCCTCGAAGAGGTCGCGATGACGATGGCGACGTGCGTGGCGACGAGCAGCGCCGAGTTCCGAGAACGAACGGCCCTCGAAGCCACGTTGGTGAACGTCTCGGCGCTCGAGGACGCCAAGCGGTCCCTGAGCAAATCTGAGCAGTGGTTCCGCACGTTGGTGGCCAAGTCCAGTGACCTCATCGTGGTGATCGACGAGAACGCTCAGTTCACGTACATCAACCCGTTCGTGGATCGAGTCTTCGGCTACGAACCGGGATCGCAGCTCGGTCGCAACGCCTTCGACCTGATTCACCCTGATGATCACGCGCTCGCCGAAGTGGCCTTCGCGGCCGCGACGTCACCGGACGGCATCGACCACCCCGTTGTCTTGCGGTTCTTGACCTCCTCGGGCGAGTGGCGCTACATCGAGGGCGTCGTGACGAACTGCCTCGACGACGAGGCGGTGCGTGGCGTGGTGGGTAATGGCCGCGACGTCACCGAGCGGGTCTATCTCACCCGCGCGCTCCAGACCCTGAGTGAGGGCAGTCAGGTCCTGGTGCACGCGGAGAACGAAGCGTCCTTGATCCGCGAGATCTGCCAGACCATCGTCTCGGTCGGCGGCTACCCCCTCGCCTGGGTTGGCTACATCGAACACGACGACGCCAAGACCATCAGAGTCGCCGAACCCGCGGGCCTCGTCGACTCCTTAGAGGGGCTGAGTTTCAGTTGGGGCGACGGGGAACTCGGCCAAGGTCCCATTGGCGAGGCCGCGCGCACCGGACGAGTGCAGCTCGTCAACGACCTCCTCGTCGCACCCATCATTGAGCAGCGCCGCGAGCGCGCGGCCCTAATTGGACTGCGTTCGATGAGCGTGTTCCCCTTGACGGTGGAGAACGAAACCGTTGCCGTGGTCGCAATCTTCTCCGATCACGTGAACTCCTTCGGTCCCGGTGAGGTTGAGACGTTGGGCGAGCTGGCCGACGAGCTCTCCTACGGCATAAGTCGACACCGTGACGCCGAGCGTCTGGCCGAGAGCGAAGCGCTGATGCGATCAAGCGACGAGCGTTTCCGCCTGGCCTTTGAGCACAACATGGCGCCGATGCTCTTCAGCGACCTTGACGACAAGGTCATCGCGGTCAATGACTCATTTTGCTCGATGGTCGGCTTCTCGCGTGAGGAGCTGATGGGGCACGACTCCAAGCAGTTCACCTACCCCGACGACATCGGCATCACCGAAGACACGTTGGTCCGCCTCAGTTCACACCAGGTCGACCAAGTCCGCTACGTCAAGCGCTACCTCCGCAAGGACGGTCGCGTCATCATCTCGGAGGTGTCGAGGTCGGCGGCGCGCGACTCGGCGGGCAATATCCTCTATTTCGTCTCATCCGAGCGTGACATCACCGAAGAGCGAACACTCGCCGAGCAGCTCTCGCACCAAGCCCTCCACGACTCACTCACGGGCTTGGCGAATCGAGCACTCTTCGAGGACCGCCTGGCCCAGGCACACTCGCGCATCCTTCGTCAGGGCGGTCTCGGCGCCGTCTTGTTGCTCGACCTCGACGATTTCAAGGGTGTCAACGACGCCCACGGACACCTCGTCGGCGATCAGCTGCTGGCGGGCATCGCCCGCCGCTTCGAGCTCGTCACCCGCACCACGGACACGCTGTCGCGATTTGGGGGCGACGAGTTCCTCTACCTGGCCGAAGGAATTGGCTCCGTCGCCGAAGCGGAAGAGGTTGCGACTCGTTTGATCGACGTCCTGGCCGAACCCTTCACGTTTAACAACATCAACTTCGACCAACACGCCAGCGTCGGCATCATCGTCTGGGACAACACGTGTTCCAATCCCAGTGAACTGATCCAGAAGGCCGACGTCGCGATGTACGAAGCGAAGCGTCTCAATCGGGGCCGCTACTCGCTCTTTACCCCGAGCATGCACCAAGAGGCCGTCAGCCACTTCGAACTCGTCCAGCAGCTACGACGGGCGCTCGTCACCGACGATTTGACGATGCACTACCAGCCCATTGTCAATCTCGACACCATCGAATTCGTGGGTTTCGAGGCGCTCATGCGTTGGCGCCACGGCGACCGGGGATGGGTGCGCCCCGACATCTTCATCCCCCTCGCGGAGAAGAGTGACCTCATCGTAGAGCTCGGCGTTTTCGCCCTCACCGAGGCCGTTCAGGCCGCCAGCCACTGGGACGTGGCTGAGGGCTCGGCCCCGCCCTACGTGGCGGTCAACCTCTCCGCCCACCAGTTCCACGACCCCGGTCTCGTCGACTTGATCGACGCGCTCTTGACCAAGAGCGGCCTGGCGCCCGAGCGGCTGGTCATCGAAATCACCGAGAGCTCGATGTTGCTCAACGTCGGTGAGACGATGAGCGCGATGGAGCGTCTCAGCGCGATGGGGGTCGGGTTCGCCCTCGACGACTTCGGCACCGGCTATTCGTCGCTCTCGTACCTGGCCCTCCTGCACCCGACCATCATCAAGATCGACCAGTCCTTCGTCAGTCCTTCGGGCGAGAGCGCCCGCAACGACACCTTGCTCGAGGCGATCATCTCGCTCGGACAGAAGTTGGGCATGACGATGTCCGCAGAGGGGATCGAGACAAATGCCCAGTTCGAGCGGCTGCGTCGACTCGGCTGCGACCGCGGTCAGGGCTACCTCTGGTCACCGGCGATCCCCGGTGATCAGGTTGACGCACTCCTGACCCGGGTGAACAGGCGGAACTAGCGCCCGTCGACGTTGCGGTCGACTCGTCGGGCGCTCTCAAGCGCTCGCGTTCTCGAGTTCTCGCGCCGTATCCACGTGCGGCTGTCCTAATCTGAATCCGTGGCGTGGGTGAGGTCCCACGCAGCGGCCAGACGAGGAACCGTGACCAAGCCCCGAAAACCCGACAACGAGGAGGAGCGCCTCGCCGAACTGGTCTCACTCGACATCCTCGACCGCGAGGCCGACGAGCGCTTCGATCGCATTACTCGTCTCGCGCAACGACTGTTCAACGTCCCCTCGGCGGTCATCACGTTGATCGATAGCGACCGCACCTGGTACCTCTCAAAACAGGGAGTCAGCGACAGCGAGTCGCCCCGAGACGAGTCGTTTTGCGCGCACGCCATTTTGGGCAGCGACCTCATGGTGATCCCCGACGCGTCAAAGGACAGCCGCTTGTTCGACAACCCTTCCGTCGTGGCCGACCCCGGTGTGCGCTTCTACGCCGGGGCCACCATCACCGGACCCCAGGGTATGAAACTGGGCACCCTGTGCGTCTTTGACGCCACTCCCCGTGACCTTTCGGTGGAGGACCAGGGCAGCCTGCGGGACCTGGCCGGAATGGTGGAAGGCGAGATCGCGGCGCTGACGCTCGCCGTGACCGACGAGCTCACGGGGCTCAGTAATCGGCGCGGCTTCGAGCTCAGTGCCGGAACGTTGCTCGAGGTCTGTCGACACCGCGGGCTCAACGCCGCACTTTTGTATCTGGACCTTGACCACTTCAAGGAGATCAACGACACCCACGGCCACGAAGAAGGCGACACCGCGCTGGTCCAGTTCGCCCAACATTTAGCGGCGACGTTTCGCAACTCCGACGTCATCGCGCGCTACGGCGGCGACGAGTTTCTGGTCTTCCTCGCCGACACCGGTGACCCGACCTTGGCGCTCGCCCGCCTCGAGGCGATCTTGGCGAGTCGTAACGCGCACCCTATGAATAGGTATCCGATGGCGGTCAGCATCGGATCGGCGGTGTTCACCGGCGATCCCGACGACACGCTGGACTCGCTCCTGAACCGCGCTGATCACGAGATGTACGAGGTCAAGCGCCGCCATCATGAGGAGCAGCGCCCGGACTAACGTCCTCGGCGGGCGGTGGCACGGCGGCCCCGTTAATGACGCCGAGTCGTTCAATGGCCGCATTGACTTCCCCACCTACCAGAATGGCCAAACCCGTCAAGAAGAGCCAGAAGATCAGGATCGCCACGCCGGCGAAGGCCCCGTAGGTGCGGTCGTAGGAAGAAAAGTCCGACGTGTACAAGGAGAATCCCAGCGACACGAGGGCCCACACGATGGTCGCCATTAGTGAACCGATGCTCGTCCAGCGCCACTTGGATCGCGGTCGATTGGGTGAGAAGTAGTACAGCACCGTGAAGAGCAGGTTGATCAACGTCAGAGCGGCGACCCACCGCACGAGGGTCCAGGTGAAGCCGAAGGTGATGCTGCTAAAGGGTAGGGAGTCCTTGATCACTTTGCCCAACTGAGGCCCAAAGACGGTGAGCGCTGACGCACCGCCGCCGAGCACGATTCCCCCGACGAGCAACTGCAGGGCGACGAAACGCTTGCGAAGGAACGTGCGGTCGTTCTTAATGCCGTAGGCCATCCCGACGCCCACTTCGACGATCACCATCCCGGACACGGCACTCCACAGCGCGACCGCCGACGCCAAGATCGTCGCCACGAGGTCGCCGTGCGCTCGTTGCGTGGAGTGCGAGATCGCCTTGGTGAACACGTCCGCCGCGCTGGCCGGGAGCGCCTCGGTGACGCCGTGAATGAGGCTCACGACCACGCTGGGTGGCAGCGTGACGAGCGACGCCACGCCGAGCAGCGCGATGATGGTGGGGAAGATCGAAAGAAACCAGCGGTAGGCGAAGGCCCCGGCGGCCACGTTGACGCGGTCTTCACGCATGTGCTCGACGGCCGAGGTCACCACCTCCTTGGCGCGCAGCGCCCGTAACTCCGAGCGCAGCGTGAGGGCCTCGGCTCGCGCTTCGAGGAGGATCTCGCGTTCGACCTCCGCGCGCGTTACCCGGTGCTCCGCCGGGGCGGGATCCGCTTCGCCCTGGGTAGCATCACTCATCGCTGCGCGATCCTCCTCGTTCTCGCGACCCGGGGCGAACCGCGCCGTCTCGCGCGCGTCGATGGGCCAGCAGTTGTGAAAACAGCATTGTAGGGACACGTTACTGAGGCGAAGTAGATTTTGCCTATGTTGTCCCACTACCACGCGTCCTTTGACGTCGGCGACGAAAACAACTCCCACGCGGTCATGTTGCGCTTGGTGGGCTTTAACAAACGAGTTCTCGAAGCCGGATGCGCCTCGGGTCACGTGAGCGAGCAACTCAGTGCCCAAGGGTGTGAGGTTATCGGGGTGGAGATCGATCCGAGTGTGGTCGAGCCCGCGTTGCCGTGGCTCGAACGGGTGATCATCGGTGACTTCGAAGGGGACACCGTCTGGCCGCAACTCGAAGGTGAGTTCTTTGACGTCGTGCTCTTCGGTGACGTGCTCGAACACCTCAAGGATCCACTCACGACCCTGCGCGAGGCGGTCACACATCTCTCCCCGTCGGGGGTGGTGGTGATCTCGATACCCAATATCGCCCACGCGGACGTCAAACTGGCGTTGCTGAAGGGCACGTTCCCCTACTCCGAGAGTGGCCTGCTCGATCGCACGCACATCTCGTTCTTCACCAAGGAGAGCCTCCTCCAGCTCGTCAAGGAAGCGGGCCTCGCCGTGGTCGAACTCTGTCGAGTGACCGCCGCGGCCTTTCACACGGAGATCGAGGTAGATCGAGAGGACGTTGACGACGCCGTCTTGCGCGCGGCCCTCGCTGATCGGGAGTCGGAGACCTACCAGTTCGTCCTCAAAGCCGTACGTGACGACGGCGACCACGCACTCGCCACGCTGTCCTCCGACGTCGTTGACTTAACAGATCGCCTTTACGACGAAGCCAAGCGCAACGAAATGCTCAGCGCCGAAGTCATCGAGCTCACGCTCAAAGTCGAGGCGCTCGAGATACAGCGGACCTCTGACGCGAAAGACCTGGCCCACTACCGCCGTCAGAGTGACGCGGTCAAACGCCTGCTGCCGGCGCCACTCGTTCAGTTCGTGCGCCGGTTGATAAGTCGGTCGTAGCGCGTCACCTAGGCGCACACGAGGCAGTCGTCGCTGTCCTCGCTCAAAGCAGTACCGCATTTCGTACAGAACTCGGGCGGGACGTCCTTGTCCCCACAGTCGTGAAACAGTGCACGGCTCCCCGGTAACGGTTCCCCGCACCACGCGCAGTGCTTGAGCGGCGGCGCGGCGGCTCTACGCGACACGGGCGCGTTCTCGACGGGGGCGGCCTCGACGCGAGCGCGCGACTTCGTCGCTCGAGGTTCCCGTGCGCTGACTCGTGGTTGCTTCGCTTCGACCGGGACTTCGATCGCGGCTTCGACCCGGCGCCGAAACGACCTACGATGGGCCCGCTCATCAAGCTCGTCGTGATCACCCGACACGGGCCAGCGCAAGAACGCGAAGATCAAAAACGCCGCCCAACTAACGAGGAGGGCGTATTCGTCGGCTCGAAAGACAACACCTATCTCCGCGTAATTGAGGCCCAGAAATCCGAACTGCCCGCCGAGGGCGAACTGGTGGGTTCGGTTCCACAGCGTCACGAAACAAGCAATGGTCAAGGCGAATGGGGTGAAGGGAAGAATGGCCCACCACCACGAAAAACCCGACTGGCCGATGACCTTGACGGCGGCCGCGAAGTTGAGAATGACGAGGGCGCCGAGGACGACCAGCGCGATCAGCGCATGTTGCGTGATGACCCCGCTGAATCCCGCTCCCAAACCCATGATCCTCCCGTGTCATCGAGTGCGACCTTGGCGCCACGGCAACCAGTGCAACGACCTCACTGGGAGTGTAACGCGAGGCATCATTATTTGAGCGAATAGCGCGGGAGGGTATCCGGCGTTTCGCGGGCTTCGATTCTCTTCGACGTTCGAGGTCGCTGACGTGCGTGATACCCCCTGACGTCATCACCGCCAACGACTCGTCGAAGCCGTCCCCACCCCCCGGGGTTGGATCGAGGGAGCCTACGGAGCAGAGGTGTTCGACAGGGAGAAGCGACAATTCGACAACGTCGTCACCACCAAGTAGGTGTCGCATTCGCCAAGATTCACCTGGCCAGCTCCGTAGGTGGCCGAGATCGCCGATGGCGGCGGCGAGAGCAGCTCAGAGGACGTATCACTCGGCACGCGGAGGGGGGTCAGCGTCAAGAAGCCAGTCGTGGCTCCCGTGCGCAGCGCTTGGCTCGTACCTTGAAACGTGAACACGAGTGACGTCTGTCCGTCCTGGTACGAAAAGTCCACCGCCCCGCGCAGACGCCCTCCTCCGAGCTCGCTGAGCACGAGGTCGAAGTGCGGTCGGTCCGACGAACCGTTGAGGTACGCGCCGCTCGCGGGCATCCTCGACGTCGTCGACGAGGTCGACTGTCGTTCGCTCAGCGCAATTGACGAGAGGACGATCGCGACAATCGCCGCCATCGCCGTCACGGCGATGGCGACCCACAGCGGCCGTACGTGGGCGTTCACGAGGCCACTGTATTAGACATCGTCCACACAACTCAGACGTGGTGCAACGTAGGCTGCCAATGCCATGGAGATACGACTTATTCGACCGGATGAGAGCGCCGCACTCGGTCGCATTACCGTAGCGGCGTATCGGCAGCTCTTCAGCACCGACTCTCTCGGCTCTTACGAAGACGAACTCGCCGACGTCGAAGCACGCCGACTCGATAGCGAGGTGTACGTGGCCCTCGATGATGGGCACCTCTGCGGGGGTGTGACGTACGTTCCCGACTCGGGACGGGCCATGAGCGAGTTCGACGACCCCGACGCGGCGGGCATCCGCATGCTCGCCGTCGATCCGGCGTTTCAGGGACGCGGCGTCGGTCACGCACTCGTCGAGGTGTGCATTGCGCGCGCTCGCGTCGATGAGCGCGCAAGAATTATCCTGCACTCGACGCCGGTGATGGTAGTGGCGCAAGCCATGTACGTGCGCCTCGGCTTCGTCCGCGCCCCGGAATTCGACGTCTTCTACGATGGCGAGCCCTACAGCACGGAAGAGCCCCTCCACCTCGTAGCGTACGTTCTGACCCTCTAAGTAACGTTCCCAACCGTCCACGCGGGGCGAGCCACGGTAGAGCCCGCCTCACCCCCGTCATCGCCTCGACGTGGGCTTATGCGAGGAAACGACGGTCACGCACAATGTCTCCTTACAACGAGCTCGGACAACGTAGGCTGCTCGACACGCTCGAGCATCGTGTCGCTCACGAGCGCGAATGGACGACGTCGGTGACTGAAGAAATACGTATCACGAGCGAGTCGTCACGCAGCGATCTCGCTCGCCGTCTCCTTCAGCGCTACTACCACGAGTTGGCTCTTCGTTTTCCCAACGGCTTTGAACCTGGTCATGCCGCGGTGGCGCAACTGCACGAGTACGCCCCGCCTGGGGGGATCTTCCTCGTTGCGTTCCTCAGCGACGCGCCGATTGGGTGCGGAGCGCTTCGCCGATTCGATGACAACACGGCAGAAGTGAAACGAATGTGGGTCGACCCCGTGGCGCGCGGACGTGGAGTGGGTCGCGGGCTACTCAGAGAACTTGAAGCCAGTGGGGTTGCGTTGGGCTATCAACGGCTCTGTCTCGACACGAGCGCGCACCTCCCCGAGGCGGTCGCGTTGTACCGGTCAGCGGGGTTTGACGAGGTGCCGGACTACAACAACAACCCTGAGGCCGCGTTCTGGTTCCGCAGGGATATTCGCTAGGCGGGTGCCGCCCGACCGCAGCGTTACGCGACTCTGTTTCGTCGGGTTGGTGCCGCACACTCGCGACAGAGCACCACGGAAGAACGGGTCTCACGTTCGGGCACGGGCGCCCGAAGTATTCGCACCACGCCGTTCGAGCGGCACTCACGCGAATGCCAACACGAGTGCCGGGCACACTTGCACGGGCCGCTCGCGGCGGATCGCGTAGGCGTCACCTGCTCGGGTACCGCGGCGATATTTAGGGGAAGGGAATCGCTCATGACGCTCTCCTTGCGCTCAGTGCCCAGACACCAAAATTTTACGCGGTGAGGGTCCTTATTCGCGTTTTATGCCGTCACTTTTTGGGAGAAGATACTCAACCACGCCATGTTCACTTCCCCGAAAGTTCGAACATTCAATTGCGCCCAAAGACGAGCTTGGCGGTGCACTCACGACGACGTTGTTCTCTCTTGCGCTCCGATTGGTGAGCCGCTCACGAACTCACCCTTGTCGGCTCCTTTCGACTTGTCTATCGAGTCGAAAGCGACGCTGCGGTCATATGCCAAGCGAGATTTCACGACGGGGGTTAAGTGAAATCTTTCCCCGTATCAATACGTTTGAGGGAGTACGACCGGTGGGATTCGATGGCGCGACCGCGCGGCTATGAGGTGGTCGCATAGGTTTGATGTGGAGCGACGACGCCTACTGCTTCATCGTTACCACCGAAACCCTGCCAACCCGCTCACTCGTCACGACATTGATTGTGACGTGAATACTCACCTTCGACTTCAAGAACGCGGCGACGACGTTGGCCCGCTTGCGAGCCAGTGCGCTGTTCTTGTATGCGTATCCCGTGATCGTCACAGAGGCGCCGCCCTGAAGTTTGGCGATCAGGCCATCGAGTACCAGTTTGGCCTTCGCGCTCAATGCACTTGCGCTGGCACCGTAGGTGACTTCACGAGGTACGGGAGTTGAACTCGCGGATGTCGGCGGAGCGCTTGGAGGCGCAGGAGAGGTTGGGGTTGAACCGCCACCGCCACCGCCACCGCCAC
>PLER01000019.1 GCA_003136495.1 Acidimicrobiaceae bacterium | reverse complement strand
CGAGGCGTAAACGTGGTCGATCATCCGCGGGTGCAGCGCGTGGTGCGCGAGTTGCTCGAGGCCATTGGCGAACACCCCGATCGCGAAGGTCTCATCGAGACCCCGCGGCGCGTCGCCGACATGTACGTCGAACTCTTCGGCGGCGTCGAGATCGACCCCGGTGAACACCTGCGCACCACCTTCGAAGTGGTGCACGACGAGATGGTGATGGTGCGCGACATCCCCTTCACGTCGCTGTGCGAGCACCACCTGGTGCCCTTCGTGGGCGTCGCCCACGTGGCGTACCTCCCGGGCAGCGACGGGCGAGTGACGGGACTGTCGAAGTTGGCGCGACTCGTCGAGGGTTTCGCGCGTCGACTCCAGGTCCAAGAGCGCATGACCACCCAGATCGTCGAAGCGATGGAGAAGGAGCTACACCCGCGCGGCTCGATCGTCGTGCTCGAGGCCGAGCACTTCTGCATGTCGATGCGCGGCGTGAAGAAAGACGGCATGACCACGGTCACCTCCGCGGTGCGCGGGGCCTTCCGCGACGAGTCGGCCACCCGGGCCGAGGCGCTGGCCTTCATCCACCAGCGACGCTCCACGTGGCGTTGAACCCCGCGGTGATGGGCGTGGTGAACGTGACGCCCGACTCCTTCTTCCCGGCCTCGCGCACGCGCGCCGTCGAGGACGCCGTCGCGAGGGGACTCGAACACTTCGCTGATGGTGCGGACGTCGTCGACGTCGGCGGCGAGTCGACCCGACCCGGGGCGACCCCGGTGGACGAGGAGGAAGAGCTCACCCGCGTCGTGTCGGTGGTGCGCGCTCTCGCCGCCCACGGTCCGGTCTCGATCGACACCCAAAAGGCCCGCGTCGCGCGCGAGGCGGTCGCGGCGGGTGCGAGCGTGATCAACGACGTCTCGGCCACGCTCTACGAGGTCGCCGGCGAGCTCGAGGTCGGCTACGTCGCGATGCACCGCCAGGGCGAGTCGCGGGTCATGCAGGACGACCCGAGGTACGTCGACGTCGTCGCCGAAGTCAGCGCCTTCTTGGCCGAGGTGGCGCAGCGAGCCCGCGCGGCGGGGGTGCGCGAGCTCTGGCTCGATCCGGGTATCGGATTCGGGAAGACGACCGAGCACAACCTGGCGCTCCTCGCTCACGCGGACGACGTCGTCGCGCTCGCCCGGACCTTCGGCGCCGGCGTGTTGATCGGCACGAGTCGTAAGCGGTTCCTCGGTCAGTTGGGACCTGAGCCCCTCGAGGTCGAGGAACGATTTGAGGGTTCCTTAGCCAGCGCCGCGTGGTCCATGGTGCAAGGTGTCAGTATGGTGCGCGTGCACGATGTGAGAGAGACGGTCCAACTACGAGAGCTCCTGAGCTCACCCCTTGAGCCCGTGACGTCGTGAGAGGGAAGTGGGCCGCCGGGATTGAGCCGCGCGGTTTCACCTGGGTCTATAAGGGCATCCTCGCGGTGTCGGAGCGTCCCGGGGGCTCGACGACGGTGCACCGTCAGGTTCGCCGCGACGAGGAGCTGCTCTGGTTGAAGCACCAGGGCTTCGGCCGGGTGATCTCGATCCTGCCGGTGATGCAGAACATGAGCGCGTACTTCGAGCACGGCCTGACGGCGAGTCACTACGCGCTGCGTGGCGGACCACAACAACGAGAGGTCTTAGAGGCCTGTTACCTCGACATCGCGAACTGCATGAACCAAAACACCACCGTCTTGCTCCACAGCGACGAGGTCTCGGACCGACTCCTCGGGGTCGTCGCGGGCTACCTGGTGTGGTCCCAGAAGGTGGCGACGGTGCCGGCGTCGATCGCGCTGGTGGAGCGACTCTTTAAGCGCTCCATCGGCCCCGACGGTCGATCGGTCCTCTTCGACCTACCCGAGGAGCCCAGTGAGTGACGTCATCGAGCTGCGTGGACTCCAAGTCAGCGCCATCGTGGGCGTGTTGGCCCACGAGCGTGAGCGCGAACAGCCCCTCACCCTCGACATCGACATCGAACGGCCCTTCGACGACGCCGCCGCAACGGACGATCTCACCGCGACGACCGACTACGCGGCGGTGTTACAACTGGCGACGCGGGTCGTGCGCGAGGGGAAGTTCTTGCTCCTCGAGACCCTGGCGCGTCGCGTGGCGAGCGAGATCCTCGACGTTGACGAGGCGATCCGGGCCGTGAGCGTCTCGGCGAGGAAGCTCCGACCACCGGTGGCGGAGTTGGTCGCCACCGTCGGGGTGCGCTGTTCACTCACCCGGTAGTGGCGCGCGCCTACCTCTCGCTCGGCACCAACCTCGGTGACCGGCACGCGAACCTCACGGCGGCGCTGCCGCTTCTGAGCGACGGCGACGGGTACCGCCTCTCCTCGGTCTACGAGACCGAACCGGTCGGCGGTGTCGACCAGGACGATTTTTGGAACATGGTCGTCGAACTCGACACCGAGGTGACGCCGCGGGCACTGCTCGAGCGCGCCCGGCGAGCGGAGACGGCGGCCGGTCGCACGCGCGAGGTGCGCTGGGGTCCTCGGACCCTCGACGTCGACGTCTTGTTGGTGGGAGAGGCGACCAGTGACGACCCCGAGATCCTCGTGCCGCACCCTCGGCTCTACGAACGGGCCTTCGTGTTGGTGCCGCTACGCGAGTTGGCGCCCGAGCTCGTGAGCGCCGAGCAGGTAGCGCAGGCCGCGGGAGCGGTGAGAAAACTAGGTACACTCGAGTCGTTGCGCTAGCACCGAACGGCACCCACTGGGGCCGGAACGGGAATGGAGCTCTCATGAAGATCACCATCGTCGGCGCCGGCCGGGCCGGGCGCTCCTTTTCTCGCGCGCTGCGCGACGTAGGGCACGAGGTACAACTCGTGCACCACGACGAGGTGGAGAGCGTCGCCGAGAGTGCGTTGGTGCTGCTGACGGTGCCCGACGATGCCATCGAGTCGCTGTCGCGGTCGTTGCCGCGACGTCGCGACGTCGTCGTCGCGCACGTGGCGGGCTCGCGGGGGTTGGCGGAACTCTCGGGCCATCCTCGGGCGGCCTTCCTGCACCCCCTGGTCGCTCTGCCCACCCCGAACGTCGGCGCGGTTCGTCTCCGGGGCGCGCTGTTCAGCGTCGGCGGCGATGCGCTGGTCGAAGAGGTCGTCGCCTCGCTGCAGGGGCGAGTGCTCCGCTTGGACGACGCGCAGCGCGCTCTCTATCACGCGACCGCCAGCGTCGCGGCCAACCACCTGGTGGCGTTGATGGGCCACGTCCAGGTGCTCGCCGAATCGGCGGGACTCACCCTCGAGGACTTCTTGCCCCTCGCCCACCAGGCGCTCAGCGACGTGTCGTCACTGGGCGTAGACCGAGCGTTGACCGGACCCGCGTCGCGCGCCGACATGGCGACCATCGACGCGCACCTCGCAGCCCTGCCTGAGAGCGAACGTGCGACGTACGTGGCGCTGGCCAATGCGGCCTTCGAGCTCGCTGAACGGCGACGTTCCCACACCCGAGCCTGATGCAACTGGTACACGACGTCGCGCACTGGCGCGCGTACTGCGAGCACGAACGCGCTCGCGGCGCCCGGATCGGACTCGTAGCGACCATGGGGGCGCTCCATGCCGGGCACGCGACGCTCTTCGACGCGGCGAAGGATCATGGCGACGTGGTCGTCGCGACGCTCTTCGTCAATCCGCGCCAATTCAACGACGCGAACGACTTGTCGCGTTATCCCACGTCGCGCGTCGAGGATCGGGCGCTTGCGAGTGCGCACGGCGTCGACCTTCTGGTCGAGCCGACCCTCGAAGAGATGTGGCCCGACTACCCCAATGCCACACCGACGACGGTCAGCGTCCGTGGCATTGGTGAGCACTACGAAGGCGACTCCCGCCCCGGACACTTCGACGGAGTGACGAGCGTTGTCGCCAAGCTCTTCGCCATTACCGGACCGTGTCGCGCGTACTTTGGCGAAAAGGACTTCCAGCAGCTCACCGTGATCCGCCGCATGGTGGCGGACCTGTGCATTCCGGTCACCATCATCGGTGCGGCCACGCTTCGCGAACCGGACGGACTGGCGATGAGTTCGCGCAATCGATACCTGACGCCGGAGCAGCGCGGGCAGGCGCTGGTGATCCACCGGGCCTTGCAGGTGGCGCAGAGGTTGGCGGCCTCAGGTGAAAGCTCCTCGGAGAAGCTGCACGCCGCCATGCGCGCGACCCTGGCCGAGGAGCCGAGCGTCCGGATCGACTACGCCGCCGTGGTCAATCCCGACACCCTCGAAGACCTCGACGACGTGGGGCGCGGCGGACTGCTGGCCATCGCGGCGGTCGTCGGAGGGACCCGGCTGATCGACAACACACTGGTCGCCGTGCCGCCACAGCCCGGCCCAGCCTCCTGAGACCGCCCCGGCCTTCGCGGCTCGCCCAATTTGGAAAGACCATGTTTTTCCCTCTCGATTCGGGAAGGCCCCCAATTGCGACCCGGCTTTTGTCTGGAAGCACGCCGCCGATGTGCAGCAGTATGGAGGAAGTCGACCAGAGGACCGGTTTCCCCCGACGGAAACGGCGGCTCTGGCGCCGGCGGCGGAGTCGTCGCCTGGACTCCAAATCGACCGAGAGGGCATCGCCAGTGAGAACCAACATTTTTGAGCCAAGAAGTTCGCTTCGTTCCTCCGCCGCGGTCGTCGAGAACCACGCCAGACCCGTGCCCGAGTATCTTCCGGCCCCGCTTCCGCCGAACGAGGCCGAACGTCTCGAGGCGTTGCGGCGATACAAGGTGCTCGACACCGACGCCGAGCAGTGCTTCGACGACCTGGCTTCGTTGGCGTCCACCATCTGCGGCACGCCGATCGCGCTGATCTCCTTGATCGACGAGGACCGGCAATGGTTCAAGTCGAAGATCGGCATCGAGCAGCAGACCACTTCGCGGGACTGGTCGTTCTGCGCCCACGCGATTTTGCGCCCCGACCAGACGCTGGAGGTCCGCAACGCATTGGAGGACAGCCGCTTCGCCGGCAATCCGCTGGTCCAAGGCGGCCCGGAGATCCGCTTCTACGCCGGAGCTCCCATCCTCGCCGCCGACGGCGCCGCGATCGGGGCGATCGCCGTCATCGACCGCCGGCCCCGCTCCCTGGGCGAGGACCAGCACAACGCGCTGCGCGCCCTGGCAAGGCAGGCGGGAGCGCAACTGGAGCTGCGCGAGGCGGTCGCGGAGCTGGAGCAGCACAATCTCACCGACCCGCTTACCCGGCTCGGCAACCGCCGGGCCTTCGACCTGCGCCTCCGCGAGGAATGGATCCGGCACCGCAAGAACGACGATCGCCTCGCCCTGCTCATGGTCGCGGTCGACCCCATCGGCAACTGCACCCGGCAGGAGGGCGACCAGNNGGATGGTCCCAGCGCACGAGCGCCTCCGCGCCGACGATTTCCTTGTCCGCTACGGCGCGGAGAAGTTCGCCATCCTGCTACCGGAGTCGACTATCGAGGAGGCGACCGTCGCCGCCGAGGGCGTTCGGCTCTCCATCGCCCACGCGGACTGGGGAGCCAGCCCGGTCACCGTCTGCATCGGCGTCGACTCGGCCAGGCCTCTTCGGGACCTGGACGAGAAGCTGCTGATCGCGCGCGCCGACCGAGCGCTCCACCATGCGCGGCAGAAAGGGCGCGACCGGGTCGCGGCCTTCGACGCCTGGCATTCGCCGGCAACCGCCTAGCAAACCCGAGTCGGATATTCGGGAGGCAAAGAGCCGTCACCCCAAGCGAAGCGGGGAAGAATTTGTGGGAAGCGAGGGATCTGCGGCTTCAGCGATCTCCCGGAGAACCGCATCCGTTTGATTGCTTGGCGAATTTCGACCACCGCCGTAGAGACCGGATCGGCCTCGCCCCGGCCTTCCCACGGTCAGTGCTTCTCCGGCTCTTCGGGAGAGGGAACGAATTGCTCGGGCATCGAATGGCCCCGATGGCATGTGCCGCAGACGACTTTGCCGCCCATGTAGCCCGGGATCGTGCTGACATACTTGGCGTTCAGCTCGGCGGTCATGGTCATCATGATCCGCGCGGCCCCTTTCTCCGGCTTGGTGTCGGAGGCGAAGTTCAGCCTGTGGGTCGCGGGATCGCCGGCGTGGCAATACCCGCACTCGACCCCGAGTTGGCCGTTGTACTGTTTCATTAGCGCGATCAAATCGGAGGTGGAGATGTCTTTGGGCAG
>PLER01000002.1 GCA_003136495.1 Acidimicrobiaceae bacterium | reverse complement strand
GATGATTGATGCTCCAAGACTCAGGAGTCGACTCACCGCTGAAGCATCGGGATCGACCAGGTCCAAATGCACACGGTTTTTCGCGACCTTGGACTCGGGAACTTTCTCAAAGTAGAGGGCCAGCTGCCTTCGTTCCGCGTCGCCGCCTCCGATGGACGCGAACCCGGCACCGCTTTCTGGGTCCAACGTGCGCCCAAGGGCTTCCGCCCAGAAGCCGCCGAGCTTGAGCGCGTCCTCGCAATCAAAACTGATGTTGCCTATCCGTGCTGGCATCGCTACCTCACCGTCAACTCTTGGTCATTCGGATGATGTCACAGATTGGCGAACCGTCGCAGCGGATCTGTTCTGACGTGGTCGACCAGGTGGAGTGAAGGAAATGATCAGTGGGTAGGGGCGATCACCCCGTCGTCGTGCCGTGAGGCCTAACGCAACGAAGCCGCTACCAGGCACGGGGTCCGATCTCGCTGAGTCTCGCTGGACGAGTGCGATGATGACCTATGGACGATTACGTCACCGTGAACCTGGCGAATTGGAACAGCCGAGTTATCCACCATGCGCGTGGCTACGGCCTCGAAGAGTTCCGTACCGACCGGGGTCATCTCTCTCACGTCGTCCGCTTTGACCGGCCTCGCCTCGGCAGCATCAAGGGTCTCGACGTGATTCACCTGCAGTGCCATATCGGCACGGACACCCTGTCACTGTTTCGACTTGGCCCTCGCAGCGTCACGGGCGTCGACTTCTCGCAACCGGCGCTCGACGTGGCCACTCAGCTGGCAACAGATTGCGGTGCAAGCATCTCCTACGTCAAGAGTGAGGTCTACTCCGCCGTTGACGCCGTTGACGCCGTTGACGCCGTNNGCCGAGCAGTTCGATCTCGTCTACACGGGAGTCGGTGCACTGTGCTGGTTGCCCGACATTGGTCGTTGGGCACAGACCGTGGCGGCGCTACTGCGACCCGGGGGTCGACTCTTTATCCGCGAAGGCCATCCGGTGCTGTGGTCCCTGGCTGATCCACGATCCGACGGTCTCTTGGTCGTGGAATACCCCTATTTCGAGACCGACGGAGTGCACTTTTCTGAACTTTTCAGTTACGTCGATCACGATGAACCACTGACGANNTGGAACCCGTTTGACGAAGCGGCGCAAGAGATTGAGGGCGGTGAGTACCGACTTCGAGAACGTCCAGAACGCCTCCCACTTACGTACACGCTTCAAGCGATCAAGCTCGATTCAGTGGGTACTCAGTAGCGAGAACATCGTTGAGGGAGGGTGTCATCAGGAAAGGCAACGTAGCGAGTGATGGAAGGTAATACAGAACTTGTGACATTGATGGTCGCCATCGCGAACATTGACCACGATGCCGCGCTGAGCCTTCTTACCTCGGCGCCGGTACTGGCGACGGCCGGAATAGCGAGATCCGACGAGTGCTTCCTTCCCGTGCGATTTGCCCAAATCTACGAGGGCGATACAGCGCTGCACGTCGCAGCATTTAGCTACGACACCGAGATGGCCCGAGAACTGATGGCGCGAGGTGCCGATCTTCGGTCCAGAAATCGGCGAGGTGCGGAACCCCTCCACGCGGCCGTGATCGGCAACCCTGGCTCGCCGACGTGGAATCCGGCGCGCCAGTGCGAGGTCATCCACTATCTGATTGACTCGGGCGCCGATCCCAACGCACCCGCCGCCGGCGGCGTGACTCCACTCCATCGAGCCGTCCGAAACCGGTGCTCGGCTGCGGTCGAGGTCCTCCTCCGTGCCGGGGCGGACCCTCGCCGCCAAAACGACAGCGGTTCAACGGCCACCGATCTCGCCCATTGGACAACGGGGCGCAGTGGAACGGGCTCCGCTGTAGCAAAGGCCGAGCAACAGACCATTGTTGAACTGCTCCGGGCGAACACCTTGTGAGCGACCGGTCACTCAGTCGGGACTTCTAGTCGGCCCCTTTTATCGGGCACAATTCGGAACTGTGCGTCGGAGACGGTGGTTCCGGAGATGCGTCATCGTACCCAACGTCGCGCCTGCCCGTCGCGCCTCACTGAGGCTGTATCGTGAGCGCGGCCAACGCTTCTCGTGCTCCCGAGGTGGGTGCTACCGCAACGAGCCCACGATAGAGCTGGACGATGGTGTCACGGTCACGAGTGCCGACTCGGACTCGGTCACAGTGCGCAGATTGGATCGCGGCCTCGAGTTGGAACCGACCCAGAGGAGCACCAAGTGTATAAGCGCGCCGAAGTAGCGCCTCGCCCTCAGCAATGAGCGATTGGTCCCATAGCGAGGTGTCTTGTTCGTCGAGCGGAGGCCAGGGCGTGCCCACGCGCGCGGGTGCTCGTGACTGTGCGAACGTGAGCAGTGCGGCGAGCCCCCAGGCCTCGGGCTCGGTGTCGATGAGGCTCGCGGTGAGTACGGCGAGCCAACGAGCTTCGTCGGCGATCGAGTCTCGGATACGTTCTTGCTGGTCGAGCCAGTCGATCGCGTAGGCGCCGTAGATCGCCTCGAGAACCGTGGGCAACCTGACAGGTAGATCCGCCAGGGTTGGTGTCCGAAAGGGAATCCCGGCGTCGCGAATTCGGCGCTTCGCTCGGACGAGGCGCTGGGCCATCGTCGCCGACGGCACCGCGAACACGCGCGCGATTCGCGCCGCGTCAAAACCAAGCACGACTTGCAGCATGAGCGGAGCACGTATGTCGACTCTGATTGCCGGATGCGCGCAGGCGAAGAGTAGTTCGAGCCGCTTGTCAGGAATCGAATCTGACTCCGGTTGGGTTAGAGGGGCGGCGAAGTGGTCGTCGAGCGGCGCCGAAGCGCGGACGGCGGCGGAAGCGAGAACGTCGCGAGTGCGGTTCCGAGCCACGGTCATGAGCCAACCTTCCGGGTTGTCGGGCACGCCAGTCGTCGGCCACGTTCGTAGCGCGCGCTCGAAGGCGTCAGAGAGGACGTCCTCGGCGGCGGCGATATCTCTCGTCGTCGCCGACAGCAACGCTACGAGCCGGCCGTACGAGGCTCGCGCCGCGCGCTCTGCAACCGCGCTCGCCTCGTTTCCGCTCACGAGGCTGGCTGGGCGCCTTGCCACGAGCCATCGACGAAGCGAGTTGCCGTAGGTCGAACTTCGACGGGACCCCACGCAATTGACGGAGAGCGCTTCGCCCACTCCAGGGCAGCGTCGAGGTCGGGCACGTCGATAACGAACGTGCCGCCAAGCTGCTCTTTCGTGTCGGCGAATGGTCCCTCTTGCACGACGAAGTCACCGCTCGAGGACGAGACCGTCGTCGTCGCGTTCGATTGCTGGAGCACCTCCGCGCTCGCGAGGATGCCCGCGTCGTCGAGAGCCTTCGCGTACGCCTGGAACGCACGCATGGCCTCAGCGACGGTGTCGGGATCGAGTTCTCCCTCCGTCAACTCGGGGTAGTGAAGAAGCAAGGTGTAACGCATTGGGTCTGTCCTTTCGGATCTCGTGTGATTCTGTCACTCACGTGACGAACGAGCGACACCGAAATCGACACGGATTTCTTCGAGGAGCCAATTACCAATACTGGGTGGGGTCTGGAACCGGCTCTCCGCGACAATATTCGTGAATCGTTCTGTCCCGAGATATCGGGCTCGGGCAGTTCCACGTTTCAATCGGTCGGCTCGAGCGTTCGCCAATCGCGGGAACCATCGTGACTGAAGGTACCTCGGATCCACCCGAGAACTCTTATGAATTTTTTAGGATTAAACCCGCGTGACCTGCTAAATTGGCAATCGTTGTTAGCGAGTGCTAATCAACGCGATTGGATAGATGAGTGATTAGGAGGTAAGGCAATGCCGCTTCTTGTTCGTTCCGAACCGTATCGAGACTTCGATCGACTCTTTCAGCAACTCATGGGCGATTCGAATCGCCGGGTCGCGTCCGTTGGGATTCCGATGGACGCCTATCGCAAGGANNGACCAGTTCCTGCTTCAATTCGACGTACCTGGCGTGGACTCCGAATCGATCGAGTTGACGGTCGACAACAACACCTTGACGGTGAGAGCAGAACGTCGGGCGCCCATGATCGCCGATGGCATAGAGGCGTTGGTCGCGGAGCGTCCCCACGGGGTGTTTACCCGTCAAATTCTCTTGGGCGACAATCTCGACACCTCGAAGATCGACGCGCAGTTTTCTGACGGAGTGCTGACGCTGTCGATTCCGGTTGCCGAGGAGGCGAAGCCTCGACGAATCGACATTCGACACGATTCATCAAAAGCGGAGATCTTGGCGTAGCGCCGTCTCACTCGGGGGCGACCTCAAGTGTGGTCCTCGAATCACCCCGGAGTGACTCACAGAATTGAAGCAAGTTGGCCGAACGACACGGGTCTGCAAAGCTGCTTATACGAGGGTCCGGGAGGTAAACCGGGCGACGATCGCGTTTCTCAACGATTGATCCGACGCG
>PLER01000036.1 GCA_003136495.1 Acidimicrobiaceae bacterium | reverse complement strand
GCCCTGGTGCAGAACGCCGACGAGTTGGTGGTGCCCTACTCCGAGTGGCGCTGCGTCACCGAGCGACGTCCCACCGACCAGCAACGGCTCGACTTGTTGCTCGCGTGGCGCGTCTGCGCGCGCACGACCAGCAACGCAATCGTGCTCGCGCGCGATGGGGTCAGCGTCGGGGTCGGCGCCGGCCAACAGTCGCGCGTGGTCGCGGCGGGCCTCGCCGTCGAGAAGGCGGGCGACGCGGCGGTGGGTTCAGCGGCCGCGTCGGACGCGTTCTNNGGCATCGTCATGATGCTCACCGGTGAGCGGCACTTTCGCCACTAGGAGGACTATGAGCGCAGAACTACTAGACGGCGAGCGGCTCGCCGGGCGCGTGAAGATGGAGTTGAGTGAGCGCGTGGCGCGACTGAGCGCGCTCGGCGTGGTGCCGGGACTCGGCACGCTGTTGGTGGGGGACGATCCCTCGAGCGCTCGCTACGTCGAGATGAAGATCGAAGAGTGTGCGGAGATCGGCGTGCGGTCCTTCGACGTCCATCTCCCCGCCAGCGCCACCCAAGAGGAGATTGAAGCCGTCGTCGACCAGTTCAACGCCGACCCGGCGGTGCACTCGATTCTGGTGCAGTTGCCCCTCCCGGTGGGCGTGAACGAGGAAGAGGTGCTCCTTCGAGTCCTGCCCTCAAAGGACGTGGACGGGCTCCACCCGACGAACCTCGGCCGGCTGGTCATGGGCGCGCCGGGGCCCCTGCCGTGCACACCCGCGGGGATCGTCGAACTCCTGGCGGCCCACTACGTGCCGGTCGAAGGCAAGCACGTCGTGATCATCGGACGCGGGCTCACCATCGGGCGCCCGCTGGCGCTCCTCTTGGCGATGCGCCGACCCCACTGCAACGCCGCGGTCACCGTCGTGCACACCGGTGTCGAGGACTTCACCGCGCTGGTGCGCAGCGCCGACGTCGTCGTCTCGGCCGCCGGGCGGGCCGGACTCGTCACTCGCGACATGGTCAAGCCCGGCGCGGCCGTGGTCGGCGCGGGGACGAGCTTTGAGGGACGCAAGTTGCTCAGTGACGTGGCCGAGGACGTCGCCGAGGTCGCCGGGTGGATCACGCCGCGCTTAGGTGGCGTGGGCCCGATGACCCGTGCCATGCTGTTACGCAACGCCGTACTGGCCGCGGAGAAGGTGCAATGACTGTTTACGACGCAAAGGGCCGGGAGTACGACGAACGACCGTGGGGATCCTTCACGGTGCTCGACGACGAACTCTTCGACCACAAGGTGAAGCGCATCGTCGTCGCGCCGGGCAAGCGGCTCAGCTACCAACGCCACTCGCGACGCGCGGAACACTGGTTCGTGGTCAACGGCGTCGCCACGGTGATCCTCGACGGCGTGGAACACGTGGTCAAAGCGGGTGAGAGCATCGACATTGGGCTCGGCCAGATGCACCGTTGCGAGAACCGCGGCACGACGCCGGTGGTGTTCATTGAAGTCCAGCACGGAACGTACTTCGGCGAGGACGACATCGAGCGTCTCGAAGACGACTTCGGCCGAGCCAACTGAGCGGTGCGTGTTGACGACCTGCTCGCGGGCGGGCTGACCCGTTCCTTCGAGTTCTTTCCTCCGAAGTCCGACGAGGAGATCGTCGTGCTCGAGCGCACGCTCGAGGAGATCGAGTCGCTCGACCCCTCCTTCGTCTCGGTGACCTACCGCGGCGGTGCCGCGTCGCGCCAGCGCACCTACGACCTGGTCACCGAGATCCAGCGCACCAGCCGGTTTACCGCGATGGCGCACCTGATCTGCGTGGGCCACCGCCGAGGTGAGATGCGCGAGGTGTTAGAGAACTACGCCGCGGCCGGCGTCGAGAACGTGATGGCGCTCGGTGGCGACATCCCCGAGGACGCCGAACGGGCCGAGTCGGACTTCACCTACGCCTTGGAGTTGGTCGAACTGGTTCGCGAGGTGGGCAACTTCTGCGTGGGGGTCGGCGCCCACCCTCAGGGGCACCCGCGCTCGAGTGATCTGGCGACCGACCGTAAACATCTCGCGCGCAAGCTCGAAGCGGCCGACTTCGCGGTGACCCAGTTCTTCTTCGAGGCGGGAGAGTACGTGCGACTGCGCGACGAACTCGCCGAACTCGGCGTCGAGAAACCGATCTTGCCGGGCATCATGCCCGTGACGACCCTGCACGGTATTGGCAACATGGCCTCCATGGGGGCGACGGTGCCGACTCGCCTGGTGGCGCGTCTCAAGTCCGCCAACCAAAAGGGCGGGGCCCCGGCCGTGCGTCGCGAAGGCATCAAGGCGGCGATTGAACTCTGTGACGAGCTCCTCGAAGCGGGCGTGCCGGGCCTGCACTTTTACACCCTCAATCGCTCGACGGCCACGCGCGAGATCCACCGCTCGGTCTTTCCCTAACCCGTCACGGCTCGAAAGTGGGCCTCGCCGAGCACCCTAAGATACGGCTATGGCTGAGAAGATAACGATGAGCGCCGAGGGCGTGTTGCACGTCCCGGACAACCCCATAATTCCCTTTATCGAGGGCGACGGCACGGGGGTGGACATCTGGCCCGCCGCGAAGCTCGTGCTCGACGCGGCGGCGACCAAGTACGGCAAGACCATCGCGTGGAAGGAAGTCCTCGCCGGGCAGAAGGCCTTCGACGAGACTGGCGACTGGCTCCCGGAACAGACGGTCATTGACTTTCGCGAGCACCTGATCGGCATCAAGGGACCCCTCACTACCCCCATCGGCGGCGGTTTCCGCTCCCTCAACGTGGCGCTTCGCCAGATCCTCGACCTCTACGTGTGCCTGCGCCCCGTGCGCTGGTTCCAGGGCGTCCCCTCACCGGTCAAGCGACCCGAGGACGTCGACATGGTGATCTTCCGCGAGAACACCGAGGACGTCTACGCCGGTCTCGAACTCGAAGCGGGCACCCCCGACGCGGAGAAGCTCCGCGCCTTCGTCAAAGAAGCCTTCGGCTGGGACGTGCGCGAGATGAGCGGGCTGGGCCTCAAGCCCATCTCGGAGTTCGGCTCGAAGCGACTGATCCGCGCCGCGATCAACTACGCGATGAGCCACGGGCGCGAGTCGGTGACCCTCGTGCACAAGGGCAATATCCAGAAGTTCACCGAGGGCGCCTTCATGAAGTGGGGCTATGAGTTGGTGCGCGAGGAGTTCAGTGACGTGGCGGTCGGTTGGAACGACTGCGACGGCAAGCCCGGCTCGAAGATCCTCGTCAAGGACGTCATCGCCGACATCGCGCTCCAACAGGTCCTCACTCGGCCCAAGGAGTTCGACGTGATCGCCACGATGAACTTGAACGGCGACTACATCTCGGACGCGCTCGCGGCCCAGGTCGGCGGCATCGGCATCGCCCCGGGGGCCAACATCAACTACGTCACTGGACACGGGATCTTCGAGGCCACCCACGGCACCGCCCCGAAGTACGCGGGCCTGGACAAGGTGAACCCCGGCTCGGTGCTGCTCTCGGGCGTGTTGATGTTCGAGCACCTCGGTTGGCAAGACGCCGCCGACGACATCGTCACCGCCTTGGAGGCGACCATCGCGGAGAAGATCGTGACCTACGACTTCGCGCGACTGATGGACGGCGCCACCGAAGTCAAGTGTTCCGAGTTCGCCGCCGCGATCGTCGAGCGACTCTAAGCCCAGGAGAGACCATGACCACCCCCGTCAACGTCACCGTGACCGGCGCCGCCGGTCAGATCGGTTACTCACTGTTGTTCCGGATCGCCTCGGGCGCGCTGTTCGGCCCCGAGACGCCCGTCGCGCTTCGCCTGCTCGAGATCGAGCCGGCGATGAAGAGCCTCGACGGCGTCGTNNAACCACGCCTTCGACGGCACCAACTGGGCCTTGCTGGTGGGATCCATCCCGCGCAAGGCCGGCATGGAGCGCAGCGACCTCTTGAACGTGAACGGGGGGATCTTCAAGCCCCAGGGCCGCGCGATCGCCGAACACGCCGCCAGCGACGTGCGGGTGCTCGTGGTGGGCAACCCCTGTAACACCAACTGTCTCATCGCGCGCTCGAACGCACCCGAGGTGCCGGCGGACCGCTGGTTCGCGATGACCCGTCTCGACCAGAATCGCGCGGTCGCCCAGTTGGCCAAATCGGCGGGGGTGCCGGTCACCGACGTCAAGAACGTGGCGATCTGGGGTAACCACTCCGCCACGCAGTATCCAGATTTCGCGAACTCGACCATCCGTGGGGTCGCCACGACGGAAGTGATCACGGATCACGAGTGGTTGGCCGGTGAGTTCATCACGACCGTGCAAAAGCGCGGCGCGGCCATCATCGAAGCGCGCGGACTCAGCTCGGCCGCCTCCGCCGCCTCGGCGGCGATCGATACGGTGGCGAGCTTGGTGCGAGCGACACCCTCCGACGACTGCGCCTCGATCGCGGTCACCAGTAACGGAGAGTACGGCGTGCCCGAAGGGCTCACGTTCGGATTCCCGATCGTGGCGGACGGGGCGGGCTCGTGGAAGGTCAAAGAGGGCTTCGAGCTCAACGGTTTCGCGAACGAGCGCATCAAGATCACCACCGACGAGCTGCTCGGCGAGCGCGAAGAGGTTCGGTCACTCGGCCTGATCTAACCGCCGCGACCACGCGGCGGTCGGGGTTGAAAGTCTGAGTCACACTCAGCCGGCAATCAGGTATTTCACCTGATTACATTGCCTCCATGGCCCACGCATCTCGACCCACGTTGCAGTTTCGAGTCGACCCGCCGAAGAAGCAGCGGCGACTCACGGTGTTCTTCCGACTGATCCTGATTATTCCCCACGCGGCCATTGCGCTGATGTTCTACGCGGTCAGCGTGGCGACCGCCTTCGGGTGGGTCGCGGCGTTGTTCATCGGGCGAAATCCCTTTCAGCGCTTTACGGTGCGACTGCTGGTCTGGCTCGCGAGGGTGAACGGGTACATGGTCTTCCTGACCGACCGCTACCCACCGCTCTCCCTCGACGACGAGCCGGACTATCCGTTGGGCGCGATGCTGGAATCGGGACGCCTCGGTCGCTGGAGCGTCTTCTTTCGTCTCATCCTGGCCATTCCCGTGCTCGTGGTGAACGGCGTCGTGGGGGTGGGTCTGGAGATACTGGCGGTCGTCGCCTGGTTCATCGTGCTGGTCATCGGGCGACTGCCGGCGCCGCTGCACCAGGCGTTCTCCGTCGCCGTCCGGTTTTCGTTGCGAGTGAACGCCTACGTGCTCCTCGTCCAAAATCGTTACCCCCGAGGGCTCTTTGGCGACCCGGCGGTGGCGACCGCGACGCAGCAGGATCTCTCGATGCTCGAGGTCCCCTCCCTTCGGAACGTCGTCGCCGGTGGCGACGCTCCTACGGCGGAGTCGGAGACGCCCTTGACCGAGCGCGTCGTGGGGAGCGACGCACCGGCGCCAGCCCCAGAGCGTGCCGACGCCGTCGCCTGGGTGGAGGGCGACGATGTGGTGACGCGCGCTGCGCCCACGGCGCCCGAGGTGGGTGAGACGACCACGACGGCGCCCGACCCGACGGTGGTGGCGGGGCGCGCGGACTGGACGCTGAGGACCTCGCGGGGTGCCAAGCGCGTAGTGGTGATGATGATGGTCCTGGGCGTGGTCGGCTTCGGTCTCTATTTCTGGGGGCTGGCGTCGCTGCCGAAAGGGCAGTCGGCCGATCAGGTCTGGGCGGACAACTACGCCAGCGACATCTCGACACTCCGTAACGCGGTCTTTAACGCGGAGCCGACCTTTGAGGCCGCGTCGGTCAACTGGAGTGCGGTCGCCGATGACTGTTCGGCCATCGCCGACGCCTACGTGCCGCTCGACAACGTTCCGTTCTATCCATCACCCGGTCCGGACCGCACGCTCGTCAACGGCGTAGCGCTGATCGCCCAGGCGGTACGGTCGTGTAACGGCTCAATCGTCATAAAGTCCGACGCGGCCGCCCTACCCGCGATGACCACGACGTTCCAACGTGGCGAACGAGACCTCACGGTGTTCTTGACCGAGATCCCCGGGCAGTCCGTGTGAGAGGACCGGTCGCCTAGCCGATACTGAAGGGATCGGCGCTACACCAACTCGACGCCGGGGTGTTATTCGCGTCGCCGCTGTAGAGCGCCACGAAGTAGTACGTACCCGCGGGGCCCGTGGCCGTCCAGCCTGGTGAGGCCGGTACGACGCCGTTGACGACGGTGACGGTGCCGAGCGTCGCCACGAGACCGCCACCGGCCAGCGAACATGAGCCGTTGTCGAACACCTCGTAGGTGACGGTGCCACTCGCGTCGTTGGTGGCGGAGTAGAGCGTCGCCGTGTCGAAGGCGGCGCTGCCGATGGGGACGAAGGATGACGTGGCTTGCGTGGTGATCGAGGGGACGTCGGCGTTCACCACCACGGCGTCGGCCATGCAGTCGCTCGTCGTGGCGCCATTATTCGCATCACCGCTGTAGGTGGCAACAAAGTAGTACGTTCCCGCCGGTTCACTGGCGGTCCAACTCGCCGACGTCGGCACGACGCCGTTGGCGAAGACGACCGTGCCCAGGGTCGCTACGAGGCCACCACCGGCGAGTGAACAGGTCCCGTTGTTAAAGACCTCGTAGCTCACCGTCCCGCCGGCGTCGGCCGTCGCGCCAGTGATCGTCGCTACGTCGGTCGTGGCGTCACCGATCAGTAGCGAGGGGGAGCTGGCTTGGGTCGTCACCGTCGGGGCGCTCACGCTGACCGTCACCGGATCCGCACCACAGGCGCTCGTCGTGGCGTCGTTGTTGGCGTCGCCGCCGTAGGTGGCGACGAAGTACACGGTGCCCGTCGGTTCATTCGCCGTCCAACTGGCCGACGCTGGCACGACCGCACCGGTGACGTTGACCGACCCGAGAGCGGCCACCAGACCGCCCCCGCCAGCGGAGCACGTCGCGTTGTCGTAGACGTCGTAGGTCACGGTGCCGGTCGCGTTGGAGGTCGCGCCCGCCAACGTGGCGCTGTCAAAGACCGTGTTTCCAATGGCCACGCTCGCCGATGACGCCTGTGTCGTGATCGTCGGGCTGGACGGGCCGCTCGGGACGACCGGCGGCGTGACCGGTGCGCTCGGCGGCGTCACGGGGGGTGCGGGTGGCGAGGGCGGCGTCGGCGTGATCGAGCCGGTCGTGACGGTGAACGGCGTCGCGTCGCAGGGACTCGCGGCACCGCGGTCACTCGCATCACCGTGGTAGACGGCGACGAAGTAGTACGTCCCCGGAGTCGTCGTCGACCAGGTCGGAGCTTTGTCGACCACGCCGTCGTGCACGAGCGCGGGCCCGAGCGTGGCCACCAGGCCGTTCCCGGCGGTGATGCAGCCCGGGTTATTAAAGATCTCGTAGTTCAGCGTGCCGCTGGCGTGCGCGGTCGCGTTCGCCAACGTGGCGCCGGCGACGACCAGCGCACCCGTGGTGACGTTGGTCGCCGAGAGGTCCGCGAGGAGCGAAGGCGCGTCGGGCGTGACCGTGAAGGGTGCGGCCCCGCAGCCGCTGGTGGCGGGGCTGACGTTCGCGTCGCCGCTGTAGACGGCGACAAAGTAGTACGTCCCGGTGCGTCCCGGGGGCCTCCACATCGGCGATTCGGGGATACTTCCCTGGTCGACCGCTACTTCGCCAATTCTGGCGACGAGCCCTCCGCCGACCACCAGGCAACTCGCGTTGTTAAACACCTCGTAGGTGACGGTGCCGCCGGTCCCGGCCGTCGCGTTCGGAATCACCGCGCCCCCGCGAAATGTCCCTCCGACGGCGATCGTGGTGGTCGTGAGCTCGGGGAGAACGGGCTGGTGTTCAACAAACGCGGCGGTGGCGCTCAGATCACCGTGGGGGTCGCTCATGGTGTCGTGGGAGCTCGCCGCCACGGCGCCGAGCGCCATGGAGCTCGTCACCAGGGCGACCTGCGAACTGGCGACCAGCACGTTACCGAGGTTGCTGAAGAGGCTCACCACCGGGACGTCGACGACCCAGGAGAGCGGGCCGATCACCCAGCGCTGGCGTCCCACCGACACGTTGAGGAAAGCGCGAACGATCGCCGGGTCGAACTGGGTCCCCGCGCAGCGGGTGAGCTCTTTTCTAGCGGCCGACGAGGACATTGAGATCTTGTAGGAACGAGGCGCGGTCATCACCTCAAAGGCGTCGGCCACCGAGACGATCCGCGCCGCGTAGGAGATCTGCTCACCGGCGAGCCCGTAGGGGTACCCGGACCCGTCGTAGTTCTCGTGGTGCTGCTCGACCGCGAGGCCCCACTCGCCCAGCCACTCGCGAATCGGCTCGATGAGACGGCTGCCTTCGATGGGGTGCTGGCGTAGGACCTCCCACTCGTCCTCGGAAGGCTCGCCGCTCTTGTTGAGGATCTTCGGATCCACGCTCATCTTGCCCACGTCGTGCAGCAGCGCCGCCCAGCGCAACCGGTCCACGTCGGCTTGGGGGAGCCGCAGTTCGGTGGCCAAGAGGTCGGTGTAGGCGCGGACCCGCTCGGAGTGACCGCGGGTGCGTCGGTCGTGCGAACTGAGCGACGTGACCAGTGTCAAGATCTCAATCGCCGCTTCCATCGGCTCGCGATTCGCCGCGTCCGTCTGACCGTGGATGTAACGGTCGAGCTGTCGAGTCGAACCCGACCGCCACGCAATGGCGAAGCGAGACGGTGCGCGGTCGGGAAAGAGCATCGACATTTTTAAGAGGCTGGCCAGGGGTAACAGGGGGCGAGCGAGCCGCTCACCCACTAGGGCCGCCGCCCAGGCGATCATCAAGATCGCGATCCACCACGCCACGTGCCAGGCGGTCGAGGTGGGATGTGGGAGGAGGACCGACGCCAGGAAGGCCGCGAGGGCGGACAGGGCGAGGGGTATCGCGAATGCGGCCGCCGACACGAAAAACCCCGCCCGAGAGCGGGCTCGCCACCGATGGCCCAGTTGTTGGCCGGGCGTCACCATGTGCTCACATTCTAAGAATGAAGGTCACCGACTTCGGGGATGTCTGGGCTCGAGTGAGGTCGAAGTAAATGGTTCTCACTTTCTGAGAGTGAGAACACGGAGCTACTTCGCCGCGAGCAGCCAGTTCAAGAGTGGCACGAGTCCGTGCACGTCGCCGCGGATCTTGATTCGACCTTCGCGTAGTGCACTCGCACTGTCGAGGGTGCCCTTCGTGAGCGCCTCGCCGTCGAGGTAGGTGAGGCGGATGACGGCGTCGGCCGTCATCTGATCGCCCATCTCGGCCTTCGCCCCCTCGTTGCCCACGACGACCGTCATGGCCCGCGTCGTGTCCGACGGGGCGTCGGAGAACTCAACGACCACTCGAAAGGGCACCCCCGAGGCGCTCGCGGGCGGCGTTCCGGCGTGTTCCAGGGTTGTATTGAGTGCCTCAAACCACTCGGCGCTCAGAAAAGACGCCACGCTTAGGGGGCGGGCTGGATGGCGGCGTCGGCCGCCGAGGTCTTGGTCTTTCGTCGGATCTTGCGACCGAGCCAGGCGACCGGGTCATAGTGCGCATCGACGATGCGCTCTTTTAAGGGAATGATCGCGTTGTCGGTGATCTTGATGTGCTCGGGGCAGACCTCGGTGCAGCACTTGGTGATGTTGCAGTACCCGAGTCCCATGTCCTCGCGAATCAGGTCGCGACGGTCGTTCTGGTCGAGCGGGTGCATCTCGAGCTCCGCGTAGCGGATGAAAAAGCGCGGCCCGGCGTAGTGCGCCTTGTTGTCCTCGTGGTCTCGGATGACGTGACAGACGTCTTGGCACATGAAGCACTCGATGCACTTACGAAACTCTTGACCGCGCTCGACGTCTTCTTGGAACATGCGGTAACCCCCGACGGGCATCGGCGGCGGCATCAGCGCGGGGACCTTCGCGGCTTGGACGAAGTTAAAGGACACGTCGGTCACCAGGTCACGGATGATCGGGAACGTCTTCATCGGGGTGACCGTGACGGGCCCCTCGGGCAGGGTGTCCATCCTCGTCATGCACATCAGGCGCGGCTTGCCGTTGATCTCGGCCGAGCACGAACCACACTTGCCGGCCTTGCAGTTCCATCGGCAGGCCAGATCGGGTGCCGCGGTCGCCTGGATGCGGTGGATGACGTCGAGGACGACCTCACCCTCGTTCTGTTCGAGCGTGTAGGACTCGAAGTCGCCGCCGCTCGCGTCGCCTCGCCATACCCGAAGGGTCACCTCGCCCATTACTTCGCCTCCTCGAGTAGTGCCTTGAGTTCTGCCGGCATCACCAGAATCGGTGACTCCACGACCGTGACCGGACTATCCCAGTTACCCCCGTCGGTGCTCTGGGCGAAGTTGATCTTCGCGAGTTCCGGGTCCGGGTTGGGGAAGTCCTCGCGGGTGTGGCCTCCGCGCGACTCCTTGCGTAACGTCGCGCCGATGGTCACGCACGTGGAAACCGTGATCATCGCCGGCAGGTCGGTAGCCAGGTTCCAGCCGGGGTTGTAGGCCCGACCGCCCTTGACCGAGACGTGCTTGACGCGCTCGGTCAACTCTAAGAGTTTCACGCGCGCTTCTTCGAGCTCACCGGCGTTTCTGATGATGCCGACGTCGGCCTGCATCATCTCTTGGAGGTCGTGGTGGACGCTGTAGGGGTTCTCGCCGTCGCTGCGCGTAAAGGGCGCCAACGCGTCGTCGATCGCGGCGTCGACTTCTGCCTGCTCGAAGGTCGTCGCGGCCTGACCGGCCTCGATGTACTCGGCCGCGCCGATGCCGGCCCGGCGACCGAAGACGATCAGGTCCGAGAGCGAGTTACCGCCGAGGCGATTGGCCCCGTGCATGCCCCCGCCCACTTCGCCGGCCGCAAACAGCCCCGGCACGACGGTCTCTTGGGAGTCGGCGTCGACCTGGACCCCGCCCATGATGTAGTGGCACGTCGGGCCGATCTCCATGGCTTCGCGGGTGATGTCGACCCCGGCGAGCTCCATGAACTGGTGGTACATCGAGGGCAAGCGCCGGCGAATGAACTCGGGCGTGCGACGCGTGGCGATGTCTAAGAACACGCCGCCGTGGGGACTGCCGCGCCCCGCCTTGACCTCGGAGTTGATGGCGCGCGCGACTTCGTCGCGCGGCAACAGCTCGGGCGGACGTCGTCCCGCGCTGTGGTCGTCGTACCACTTGTCGGCCTCTTCTTCCGAGTCGGCCGTCTCGGCGCGGAACATGTCGGCGACGTAGTTGAACATGAAGCGCTCGCCGAGCGAGTTGCGCAGCACCCCGCCGTCGCCGCGCACNNTTCGAGGTGAACTTCCAGGACTTACCGGCCCCGCCAGTCGCCAAGATGACGGTCTTCGCCTGGAAGGTCACGAACTCGCCGGTCGCGCGCCAGTACCCGACGCAACCCGCGATGCGGCCCTCTCCGTCGTGGAGGAGCTTTACGACCTTTAACTCCATGAAGACGTCGGTGCCCATGGAGACGACCTTTTGTTGCAACGTGCGGATCAGCTCTAATCCAGTGCGGTCACCCACGTGGGCGAGTCGCGCGTAGCGGTGTCCGCCGAAGTCGCGTTGGAGGATCTTGCCGTCCTTGGTACGGTCAAAGAGCGCGCCCCACTGCTCGAGTTCGTAGACGCGGTCGGGTGCCTCTTTGGCGTGGAGTTCGGCCATGCGGTAGTTGTTCAAGTACTTGCCGCCCCGCATGGTGTCGCGAAAGTGCACCATCCAGTTGTCCTCGGGGTAGACGTTGCCCATGGAGGCGGCCATGCCGCCTTCGGCCATGACGGTGTGAGCTTTGCCGAGTAGCGACTTGGTGACGATGCCGACCTTCAGGCCGCGCTGCTTGGCTTCGATCGCGGCGCGCAGCCCGGCGCCACCGGCCCCGATGATGAGCACGTCGTACTCGTGGTGTTCGTGCACTGCTTCGCTCACGTTGCGTCCTTGGATCTAGAAGAGTTTGAAATCGGTGATCGCGCCGGAGGCGACCAGTCGCACGTAGACGTCGGTCAGGGCGACGAAGACCAGTGAGGCCCAGGCGAAGTTCATGTGCTTGGCGTTAAGCGGCGTCACGAACTTCCAGAAGCGGTAGCGAATCGGGTGCGCCTTGAAGCTGCGCACCTGCCCACCGCAGAGGTGTCGACAGGCGTGACACGACAGAGAGTACAGCCAGAGCAACGTGGCGTTCACCACCAGGACGATTGTGCCCACGGTGACGCCCCACCCGTCGCCGGGCTGGCGGAAGGCGAGGACTGCGTCGTAGGTGAGCAGTCCGTTGAAGATCAGGCCGAAGTAGAAGAAGTAGCGGTGCGCGTTCTGCATGAGCAGCGGGAAGCGCGTCTCACCGGAGTAGGACCCGTGTGCGTCGGCGACCGCGCAGGCGGGCGGCGACCACCAGAAGGCTCGGTAGTAGCTACGCCGGTAGTAGTAACAGGTGAGTCGAAAACCCAGCGGGAAGATCAAGATCAGTAACGCCGGCGAGAGCGTCCACGCGCTCCAGGTGAAGGCGAACTTCGCCCCGGGCACGCAACTGCCGCCGATGCACGGTGAGTAGAAGGGGCTGATGAGGTCGCGGTGCACGTTGGCGCCGACGAAGTAGTACTTGTTCTGGAAGGCGGCCCAGGTGGAATAGATGACGAAGGCCGTTAGGACCGATACGGTCACCACCGGCTGGATCCACCAGCGATCGGCACGAAGGGTCGGCTTCTCGGGCCCTCCGCGAGTGCCTCCCAGTTGAACCTTCGTCGAACTCTCTAAGGCCGTCACTGATACTCCTCGTTCCTTCTCCCCTGGATACAGCCGAATTCAATACTACGCAGCGCGTTCCGCGCCTTTTCCGCCGACGCTGCGTCTTTCGCCGAGTGACCTAGTGCGTCCCGCCGCGACGGCCCTCGGCGGTGCCGCCGAAGAGGGCCCAGACCGCGAGTCCGAGTCCCGGGACGAGGAACCAGATGCCAAAGACCAGAGCGAGCACGACGAAGAAGGCGCCCATGCCTAGCGTGAAGGGCCAGATCGAGGTGCCCGGGAACGTGCCGATGACGCCGGCGCCCTCGGCCTGGGTCGCCTGGGGGTTGTCCTCGGTGCGCGGCTTCATGCGGCGGCTCCACCAGTAGTAGTAACTCCCCGGCAAGAAGCACAGCAGCATGCCCGCGAACATCATCACGCTGCCCGCGTTCTCGTTGCCCCAGAACCAGTACACCGTGACCATCGCCCCGAAGAAGGTGCCGAGACCTAAGAGGAGCTTGGCTTCGGTCTTCACGAGGTGGGCGCTTCGACGGGTGTCTCGTCGCGGTGCGCGGCGCTGTGCCCGTGCTCAGCGGCGGTGTGGCCCGGGTGGTTGTAGTCCCACGTCGGGCGCTCCGAGCGGATCTGGGGCAGACGGTAGAAGTTGTGGTGCGGTGGCGGCGAGGTCGTGAACCACTCGAGCGTGTGCCCGTCCCAGGGGTTGTCCCCGGCCGGGTACTTCTTCCAGCTGTAGGCGATGTTGACGAGGAAGGCGACCGTCGAGAGGCCGATCATCAACGCGCCGATGGACGCCCAGTCGTTCAAGTACTGCCACGAATGGTGGAGGGGATAGATCGCGATGCGCCGGGGCATACCGCGCAGACCCAACACGTACATCGGCAGCGTGAAGACCTGGGTGCCGATGAAGAGCAGCCAGAACTGAATCTTGCCGATGGTCTCGTTTAACAGATAACCGGTGATCTTCGGGCCCCAGTAGTACAGGGCCCCCATCGCGCCCATCATCAGGGCCATGACGATGGAGTGGAAGTGGGCGACCACGAAGTACGTGTCGTGGGTGAAGAAGTCGAGCGGCGGGCTCGCCAGGTAGATGCCGGTGATGCCACCGATGAGGAACGTGATCAAGAAACCGATCGCCATCAACATCGCGGTCGAGAACCAGACTTCCCCTCGCCACATCGTGCCGATCCAGTTGAACATCTTGATGCCGGTCGGCACCGCGATCAAGAGACTCATGATCGAGAAGAAGGGCAGCAAGACGACGCCGGTGGTGAA
>PLER01000079.1 GCA_003136495.1 Acidimicrobiaceae bacterium | reverse complement strand
TCCGTTGCGGCGGTTGATCTAGGTGCCTCCAGTGGAAGGGTGTTTCTCTTCACGCTGCGCGACCAGCACCTCTCCTACTACTCGGTAGCGAGATTCCCTAACAAGGGCGTGCAACTCAACTCGCATTTCGTCTGGGAGTTCACCCGCCTCTACGACGAGATCCTGGCCGGACTCGGGGAAGCCTCCTCAATGGCCTTCGAGAACGAGAGCACGCTGCGATCGGTGGGTGTTGACTCCTGGGCGGTTGACTACGGGTTGATCTCCAAAGAGGGTGAGCTCATTGCGAACCCGGTGCACCACCGGGACCCCCGTACCGACGAAGCGGTTCGCCGCGCGGCGGAGATCATCGAGCCCTGGGACCTCTACCAACGAAACGGCGTGGCGCTCTTGCAGTTCAACACGCTCTTCCAACTCGTCGCTGACGGTGACGAGTTGCACCGCGAGAACGTCGATCAGCTCCTCATGATCCCCGACCTCATCAACTACTTCTTGTGTGGCGTGTCGAACTGGGAGATCACGAACGCGTCGACCACCGAGATGGTGTCGCTCGATCGCGCCTGGGACCTTGAGCTCATGAAGATGTTCCAGATTCCTGAGTCACTCGTCGGCCCTTTGAGTGAGCCCGGCCGAATACTCGGTCCGGTCACCGAGAGCGTGGCGAAGAACGCCGGTATCACCCTCGGCACCGAGGTCATCTCCGTCGCGTCCCACGACACCGCGTCGGCGGTGCTCGCCGTGCCCGCCGTCGACGCCAACTTCGCCTTTATCTCCTCCGGCACCTGGTCCCTCGTCGGGGTCGAGCTCGACGAGCCGCTGATTAATGAGCAGGCCTTTCATGCGGGCTACACCAACGAACAGGGGGCCTTCGGCAAGACGCGTTTCCTGCGAAACGTCCTGGGATTCTGGCTACTCCAAGAGATCATCCGCGAGTTCGGCGTCGAAGGCGAAGACACCGACGCGGAGAAGTTAACTCTCGCCGCGGCGTCCATCACGCCACTCACGTACCTCGTGAACGCCGAGAGTAAGGAACTCCTCGCGCCGGGGGACATGCGCGCGCGTCTCGCGTCCCAGTGCGAGCAGTTGGGCATGAGGCCACCAGTCACCGCGCCGGAGTTCACGCGCTGCATCCTCGACAGCCTGGCGCTCTCGTATCGCCACTCGATTCGAGGTATTCAGGCCATCACGAAAAAGCGCATCGACGTCATCCACATCGTGGGCGGCGGCGCGGTCAATGACACGCTGTGCCAATTGACCGCGGACGCGTGTGGCATTCCGGTGGTCGCCGGGCCGGTCGAGGCGGCCGCGATCGGCAATGCGTTGATCCAACTCCAAGCGCTCGGCGAAGTCGAGTTCGACCTCTGGTCCATGCGCAAGCTCGTGGCGAGTTCGTTCCCCACGAATCGATTTGAACCCGACGCCACCAAGTCGGCGCTGTGGGATGAGGCGGAGCGCCGAGTGGCGCAGATCAAGACCGCGGCGCTCTAGCCGCGGCCCGTCTTTGGTCGCGCGCTCGTTGACGCACGACGCGCGGTGGTGCCCGCGGCCTTCGCTCGAGTGGACGTGCCGGATGTCTTCGGGGGAGCGATCTCTCCAGAGCCTCGCGCGATCAGCGTCGTGGGGATGACGAAATGTCGAGGCGCGGGCCGTTGTCCGTCGATGCGTTCGAAGAGCAGGCGCGCCGCGAGTGACGCCATGGCCCCCACGTCGTAGGCGACGACCGACACCGCGGGGTCGAGGAGATCGGCGAGGAGGAAATCCTCGAAGCCAATGAGGGCGACTCGGTGTTGCGCGTGCGCGTCGCGGATCGCGTGGACCGCACCGATGGTGAGGATGTTCTGTGTCGCGAAGAAGGCGGTCGGTGGCGTCGTGGTGGCCAGCAGTGCGCTCACCGCGTCGCGCGCCTGATCGATTGTCCGCAGATCTCTCGCCTCGATCGCCGGGTCGACCGAGATGCCGGCGGTGGTCAAGGCGTGAACGTAGCCCTGGTGACGCTCGTGGGCGACGAAGAGGCTCGTGGAGTCACCGAGAAAGCCAATGCGTCGGTGCCCGTGTTTGATGAGGTGTCGCACGGCGTCGGCCGAGCCCGAACGTGAGTCACTGAGCACCTGGTCGGCGAGGAGGTTCTGAGGCGGACGGTCCACGAAGACGTAGGGGATGCCGGACTGTTGTTCGAGGGCGAGGTAGTGGTGTTCGTGGCTCGCGGGGGCAATGATGACGCCGTCGACGCCGTGGCGCGACATCGAGGTGGTGAGCTCGTGCTCGCGTTCCGGGCTCTCGTCGAGGCTTCCGCCGAGCACCGAGACGCCCCGTTGAGCGGCGACCTCTTCAATGGCGCGCAACATCGTCGCCGACAGCGGGTTCGAGAGGTCTTGGAGGAGCACCGCGATCGTGGAGGAACGCCGATCGTTTCGCCGCAGCGCGCTGGCCCCGAAATTCGGGCGATAACGAAGTTCCGCCGCGGCCGCGTGGACGCGAGTGGCGAGGTCCGCATTGACCGTCGTCTCGCCGTTGATCACGCGCGACACGGTTTTCAAACTGACGCCCGCGAGCGCCGCGACGTCGTTCATCGTCGCACGCGACGAGCGTATCTTGGCCGGCAGGCGTTGGCTCACGAACTCGATCCCTCAGCGCCAACTCTCACACGAACAGCCCCCGCAGCCCGTGCAGTGAAGAGCGTGGTGCCACCCTACATCGCGACGCATTTTGAGAACCGTCGCCCCATCGTCGCAACACCCTTCCGGCGTGGTGGGTCCGGGATCTCAATCGGGACGGCGCATCGGGGTGTTCCACGGCCCACGTGGCGTCAGCCATTTCGGCCCGCCTCAGGGCGTCTCGATCTGCCGTTATCGTCAAGAAGGTTTCACTCGTCAGAAGGAGACGTCATGGCTACCGTTGGCTTCATTGGCTTTGGCGTCATGGGTGCGCCCATGGCGACCAATCTCGCCAAAGCGGGTTTCGACGTCGTGGGGTTCAGTCGCACGCCCGAGCGCGTGAGCAATCTCGCCTCGGACGGCATCACGCTGGCGTCTTCGCTGGAGGCGTTGGTGCACGCGTCGGACGTCGTCATCACGATGTTGCCCGACTCGCCCGATGTCGAGGACGTTGTTCTGGGAGATGGCGGCGTGTTCGCCAACGCTGCTCCCGGTCTGCTCTACATCGACATGAGCACTATCCGGCCCGACGTTGCCGTGCGCATCGCACAGTCCGCGGAGGCGAAGAGCATTAACGCACTGGACGCACCCGTGAGCGGCGGCGAAGCGGGCGCCGTAGAGGGGAGCCTGTCGATAATGGTCGGTGGCTCGAAGGAGGCGTACGAACGCGCCCGCCCGGTGCTCACCGCCATGGGGCGCACCATCGTGCACGTGGGACCCGCGGGCTCGGGTCAGACCGTCAAGGCGGCGAATCAGCTCATTGTGGCGGCGAATCTGCAGGGGCTCGCGGAGGCCGTTGTGTTCCTCGAAGCCCACGGTGTTGAGCTGCCCTCTGCCCTTGAGGTCCTCGGCGGAGGTTTGGCGGGCAGCGCGGTGCTGGAGCGAAAGTCCCAGAACATGATCGAGCGATCGTTCAACCCCGGCTTTCGACTCAGTCTCTTCCAAAAGGACATGGGCATCGTGCAGGCGGCCGCCCGGGAGAAGGGTGTCACCACCCTTCTCGGCTCGTTGCTGGCGCAGATGATCTCCTCACTCGTCGCGCGCGGTGACGGAGATCTTGATCATTCGGCGATGATCCGCCTGGTTGACGAACTGTCGAGGACGTGATCGCTACCGAGTAACACGCGCGGCGCGAGGAAACTCCCCCCGTAGAGCATCGCGGACGACCTGCGAGACGCAGTCGTGGACGTCGCTCAACGCGCGCTCGATCCCGAAGCGATCTTCGAGGCTCGCGATCGTGGCGTGGGGGAATCGTTCCTGGAACTCTTGAGCCGCCCCCTCATCGACTGAGCCACACACCAGTAGTAGTGGCGTCGCGGCACCCGTCGCCTGCGCGACGCCGACGGGCACCTTGCCCTCGAGACTGCCGGCGTCGAAGCGACCCTCACCGGTAATCACCATCGAGGCGAGCGCCGCTCGTCCGCCAAGATCTACTGCCTCTACGACGAGGTGGATGCCGCTCGTGAGCGACGCGCCGAGGGCGACGAGGGCGCCCGGTATGCCACCCGCGGCTCCCGCGCCCGCAATGGTCGTCACGTCAACGCCGCGTTCTTCGAGGTAGAGCGCCCGAGCGTCGCTCAGTCGTCGATCGACGGTGGGCAGGTCGGCGCCCCTCACGCCCTTTTGGCTGGCGTAGTTCCTCGCGTCCAAGAACGGGGCCGTCACGTCGGTGGCCACGGTGACCGGGAGGGGGAGTCCACCGTGTTCGCTCAGCACTCGGTAACAACCGAGGCCACCATCGGAGGCCGCCGTTCCTCCACAGCCCAGTAGCACGCTGTCGGCCCCCAGACGCGACGCGGCGAGGATGAGGTCGCCAACTCCGTCGCTCGACGCACGGAGGGCCTCGTCACCTCGGGGGTGCGGCAGGAGGTTACGCCCAACGGCGTCGGACACCTCGATAACTGCCGTCAATCCCGTGGGAGACGCGACGAGTTTGATGCGAGCGCTCACCGTCTCGCCGAGCGGACCAGGTACGTCGACGTCGACGACCTCGCCGGCGAACGCGTCGACAAAGCCTTCGCCTCCGTCGGACATCGGCTGGACGTCACTGGTGCAGCCGGCGTCCGCCGCGACGCCAGCGATGGTGTGACAGAGTTCTCGGGCCGTCGCCGTGCCCCGGAACTTGTCCATGGCGATCAGCACGCGAGTTGCGTCGTCGGACACTGCACTCCGATCATCGACTTCGGTAGGGTCGAGATCTCGACCGAAGCGACGTTAGCAAGCACGGACGGTGGGAGGTCTCGACGACCCCGATGCTCAGCCAGGACCCTTCGAGCATCGCTGACCGAGCCGAGAGTCACCCGCGAGCGGAGGGGCCACCGCAACGCTGGTAACTTGACCTAGACGAAGACACCCGCAGCGCGAAAAACTCTGGGAGAAGCCACCGTTCCATGTCACTCGATTCACTCTGTCCACAGTTCAACCTTGACGTCGTGATGACGGTGATCGTCGATGAATAAGGTCATCGCAAGTGCGGACGACGCGGTACGCGATATTCACGACGGAGCTTCGTTGGCGGTCGGCGGATTCGGACTTTGTGGGGTGCCGAGTGTCCTGATCGAAGCCGTGTTCCAGGGGGGCGCGACGAATCTGGCGACCGTCTCCAACAACTGTGGAATCGACGGCTGGGGACTCGGTACGCTCCTCGCGGCCAAGCGGATACGTCGCACCACGGGTTCCTACGTCGGTGAGAACAAGGAGTTCGAGCGGCAGTTCCTCTCGGGTGAGCTCGAGGTGGAACTAGTACCCCAGGGCTCACTCGCCGAACGCCTCCGTGCGGGCGGGGCCGGTATACCGGCGTTCTACACCCCCGCGGGCGTGGGCACTCAAGTCGCCGACGGGGGACTGCCGTGGCGCTTCGACGGGGCGGGTGGCGTCGCGCTGGCGTCGCCGCCGAAGGAGATCCGTGAGTTCGACGGGCACCGCTTCGTGTTGGAGCGTGCGATTCGCACCGACTTCGCCCTGGTGCACGCGCGATACGGCGACACCCACGGCAACCTCGTCTACGAAGAGAGCGCGCAGAACTTCAATCCTCTCTGCGCCGCGGCGGGGGTGGTGACCATCGCCGAGGTCGAAGAACTGCTCCAGCCCGGTGAGATCGATCCGATGACCGTGCACACGCCGGGCATCTTCGTCCAGCGCGTCGTGCACACGCCCAACGTCGAGAAGCCCATCGAGCGCCGGACGGTGCGATCGTGACCCTCACTAGAGACGAACTCGCGGCGCGCGTCGCCGCTGAACTACACGATGGGCAGTACGT
>PLER01000074.1 GCA_003136495.1 Acidimicrobiaceae bacterium | reverse complement strand
TGGTGGCCCGGGGCGATGTCGACCAACTGCGGCTCTTCGGCCGCGCACTTCTCGGTCGCGTTCGGACAGCGCGTGCGGAAGCGACATCCACTGGGCGGGTTCAGGGGGCTCGGGGGCTCTCCGCCGAGTACTTCACCGTGCACGGGGGAGTCGGGGTCCGCTTCGAGGGCGGCGCCCAGAAGGAACTTGGTGTAGGGATGTTCGGGGTCGTCGTAGAGCGTGTCGGCGGGCCCGATCTCACAGATCTTGCCCAAGTACATCACCGCCACCCGGTCCGAGACGTTCTTCACGACCGCCAGGTCGTGGGCGATGAACAACAGCGTCAGCCCGTATTCGATCTTGAGGTCCTCGAGGAGGTTGAGGATCTGTGCCTGGACCGAGACGTCGAGCGCCGAGACCATCTCGTCGCAGATAAGTAACTTCGGCCGCATCGCCAAGGAGCGAGCGATAGAGATGCGTTGGCACTGGCCGCCGGAGAACTGACGGGCGTAGCGGTTGCCGTAGATCTCGGGGTCGATGCCCACCTTGTTCAAGAGGTCGTGCACCAACGAGGTGCGCTCGTCGTTCTCGACCGACTTCCAACAATCCAGCGGCTCCGCCACGATGTCCTTGACGCGACGACGGGGATTGAGCGAGCTGATGGGGTCTTGGAAGATCATCTGCATGCGGGTGCGCAGGTTGCGCAGCGCCTTGCCGTTGGTGGTGGTGAGCTCGACGCCCTCTAATTCGATCGAGCCGCTGGTCGGTTCCACGATGCGCATCAACGCGCGACCGGTCGTCGATTTGCCACAGCCCGACTCCCCGACGAGCCCGAGGGTTTCGCCCTCGTAGATGTCAAAGCTCACCCCAGCGACGGCGCTCAATTTTTTGCGGTGCGAACCGAAGGTGACCGTGAGGTCGCGGACCCGCAACAGCGGTTGGGTTGTGTCGCTCACGCGGGAACTCCTTGACTGACCGGCAGGGGGTTCCAACAGGCGAAGGCGTGGCCGTCCTCGAAGGAGGGCTCAAGTTCGGGGCGTTCCTTGCGACAGATGTCGGTGGCGAAGGAACAGCGCGGCGCGAAGGCGCACCCCTGGGGTAGGTCCAACAGGTTGGGCGGGCGACCCGGGATGGCCAGCAGCCGGGTGTGCGAGGGATTGGAGACCTTGGGCGAGCCTTCCAACAACGCGCGGGTGTAGGGCATACGGTGTCGCGCGAAGACGTCACGGGTGGTCCCCATCTCCACGATGCGACCGGCGTACATCACGATGATGCGCGAGGTGCGCGTCGCGACGACGCCGAGGTCGTGCGTGACGAGCACCACCGACATCGACATCTGGTCCTTGACCGATTGGAGCAGGTTCAAGATCTGCGCCTGGATGGTCACGTCCAGACCCGTCGTCGGCTCGTCGGCCATGAGCAACTTGGGCGAACCCGCGAGGGCGGTGGCGATCACCACGCGCTGACGCATGCCGCCGGAGAGTTCGCCGGGAAAGACGCCGTAGCGTTCGGCCGGTGAGGGGATGCCCACCAGTTCGAGGAGTTCAATCGCGCGGGCCTTCGCGGCGTGACGGTCCATCTTGAGTCGCACCCGCAAGATCTCGTCGATCTGCTTGCCGATACGCATCACCGGGTTGAGCGAGGTCATGGGGTCCTGGAAGACCATCGCGACCTCGAGTCCCCAGATCGCCCGCTTGGCCTCCTCCGAGGCACCCACGACCTCGAAGCCGTTGAGGAGGACCGAGCCGGTGACCTCCACGTTGCGCCGCGGCTGGAGTCCCATGATGGTGCGCGAGAGTACCGTTTTGCCCGATCCCGACTCACCCACGATGCCGAGGGTCTCGTTCTCCTTCAAGGTGAACGAGACCCCGCCCACCGCGGGGAGTGGTCCCGAGGGGGTCTGGAACGTCGTGGCGAGGTCCTTCACCACCAACAGCGTCGTCGCGTCGCTCACAGTTTCGCCTCGGAGACTTCGAAGTGCGCCCGCAGGCGGTCGCCGATGAAATTGAGACTGAGGAGGAAGAGGCACATCGCGAGCGAGGGAAAGATGGCGAGCCAGGGGTTGATCTGGAGGATCGAGAGGCTCTCGTTGATCATGTTGCCCCACGAAGGCGTCGGGGGATTGACCGAGAGCCCGAGGAAGGCCAACGCGCCCTCCAGGGTGACCACGGTGGCGATGCCGATCAGGAGGAAGGAGACCCCGACCGGGGCGATGTTGGGTAGGAGCTCCTTGATGAGGATCCGTCGGTCGGTGGCACCTTGGACCTTGGCGGCGATGACGAAGTCCCGGGAGGCGAAGTTCATGGTGGCACTTCGGATGACCCGGTAGACGAGGGGCACCGACGCGATACCGACCACGACGATGATCTTGAGCAGCGAGCGCGGCGTCCAGAACGAGAGCACCGCGATCGTGGCGATGATCGCCGGGAAGGCGAGGAATACGTACATCACGGCCGTCAGGATCGAATCGAACTTCCCACGTCGGTAGGCGGCCAGCATGCCCAGTGGCGCCCCGAGTCCGAAGCCGATCAGCATCGCCCCCAGGCTCACCTCGATGGAGACCCGCGAACCATAGACGACGCGGGCGAAGATGTCGCGACCGAGGTCGTCGGTGCCGAAGAGGTGGTGGAGCGATGGACCAGCGTTCACCGACGCGTAGTTCTGGAAGAGCGGGTTCTGTAACGGCAGGACGTTGGCGAAGATGGCCCCGACGATGTTGAGGGCGATCCAGCCGACGCAGATCCAGAACAAGATGCCGAGNNTCGACCACCTCGGCGACGTACATCGATGAGCTACTCACGACTAATCCTCGGGTCGACGATATTGATAATCAGGTCAAAGGCGAAGTTGATCAGGATAACCCCGACCGACACCACCAACACGATGCCCTGAACGACCAGGTAGTCACTGAGTCCGATCGATTGAATCAGCGTGTAGCCGAGTCCGGGTATCGAGAGCAGGTACTGCACGATGAAGCCGCCCGCCAAGAGACCGCCGATGTTGACGCCCGCCGTGCCCAAGAGCGCGACCGAGGACGGGCGAAAGGCGTGGCGCCACATGATGCGGCGCTGACTGATGCCCTTGGAGCGGGCCATCGTGATGTACTCCTCCTGCAGGGTGGCGATGAGGTCACTTCGCAACACCCGGTAGTAGACGACGAAGCTCCCCAAGGCCAAGGTGAAAGAAGGCAACGCGAGGCTCTCGAGGTTGACGACCCAGTCTTGGCCGAGGGACACGTAGGACGACACGCCCGTATGGGGGACGCCGAGTTTGATGGCGATGAAGAGGACGAGGAGCACGATGACGACGAAGGACGGGATCGAGAGCAAGGTGAAACTGGTCGCGCCGAGTAACCGGTCGAGCCATCCGTCGGGCTTGCGCGCGCTGACCATGGCGGTGGGAATCGCGACCGCGAAGGCGAGGATCTGGCTCAAGACGATGATCTCGACGTCGATCGGCAGGGCCGATTTGATCGTGCTCCACACGGAGGTCTGGGAGATGAACGAGGTGCCTAAATTGCCGTGGAGGACGTTCTTGATCCAGACGAAGTACTGCTCGAGGATCGGCTTGTTGAGGCCCAACTCCTTGAAGAGCCGCGCGCGGTTCTGCGGGCTGTCGCCGGTCCCCAGAATGACCGCCGCCGGGTCACCCGGGAGGAGGTGGATGAGGTAGAAGGCCCCGACGGAGATGATGAAGACGATGCCGATCAGCATCACCAGCCGTCGAACTAGGTATTGAGCCAACTTCCCCCCTTGGGACTTGTAGCGACACTAGCCAACCCACTCGGGCCTTCTGGTGGCACGCGGGGCGTGACGAAATGGATGTCACAGCCTGTGGGTACCGTGTTCTGGTGAAACGGGTGGCCATCGCGGGCGGTATCGGCGCGGGCAAAAGTGCGGTCGCGGAGCACCTCACGTCCCTCGGTTGGCCCGTCGTGGACGCCGACGTCGTGGCGCGTCGCGTGGTCGAACCCGGCGAGCCGGCGTGGCGCGCCCTGCGTGACGCCTTCGGCACCGCCGTGCTCACTAGCGAGAACGAAATCGATCGGCCGTTCCTCGCCGACATCGTCTTTCACGACGCCACCGCCCTACGGCGCCTCAATCAGATCACCCACGGCTACATCGGCGAGGCGATCGCGCGCGAGATCGACGCGACCACGGCCGCGGTGGTGTTCGTTGCCCTCCCGCTCTATCGCGGCGAACACCGCAGGCAACTGAACTTGGATGAGGTGTGGGTCATCGAGGTCGACCCCGACGTCGCCGTCGCTCGCTTGACGCAGAGTCGGGGCTTCAGCGAAGCGGACGCTCGTGCCCGTCTCGCCGTTCAGCCGAGCAACGACGAGCGTCGGGCATTCGCCGATCGAGTGATCCGCAACGAGGGCACGCTCGAGGAACTCCACGCACGGGTCGACGAGGCGCTCGAGGGCCTCGGAGTCACGTGACCAAGTTCCTCGTCGAGTCACCCTTCCAGCCGGCCGGCGACCAACCGGCGGCTATCGCCGCGCTGAGCCAGGGCGTCGAAGACGGCCTGCGCTTCCAGACCCTCGAAGGGATCACCGGTAGTGGAAAGACCGCGACGATCGCGTGGCTGGTCGAACAGGTGCAGCGCCCAACTCTCATCCTCGAACCTAACAAGTCCCTCGCCGCGCAGCTGGCGTCGGAGTTACGCGACATGTTGCCCCAGAACCGCGTGGAGTTCTTCGTGTCGTACTACGACTACTACCAGCC
>PLER01000061.1 GCA_003136495.1 Acidimicrobiaceae bacterium | reverse complement strand
GGACCAGCGAAGTCACCTCGACAGCGCGGCGGCAGTGATCATGCTGCAAAACTACGTAGATGGCCTTCATGCTGTTTAAGCCCGTGGGCCGCGCCCTGTTGGCGGTCCTCCTCGTCGTCGTGGTGGCGGTCGCCTGGTTTGCCTTGCAGATCGATCCGATCTTCGCGCACAAGAGCAAAGAAGTCATCATCACCGTGCACGGCGGCGACTCATTCGCCACGGTCGCGAGCGAACTCCACGCCAAGGGCGTGATCGCGTCGCCCTTCGCCCTTCGACTCGAGAGTCTCGTCCTCGGCAGCGTCGATGTTCGTGCCGGTTCCTATCAACTGCGACAGGGTTCTTCGTTCTCGACCGTGCGTGCCATCTTGAGCCATGCACCGAACGTCGACGTGATCGACGCCACGCCCGGATTGACGCTGCACGAGATTGCCTTGGAGGTGGCCGGCGAACGCGGCGTCGACTTCGCCAACACCTTCGCGAAGGTCGCGACCTCCGCCGCCACGCCGAGCTCGTTCAGTGATGGTTCCTCGCTCGAAGGCCTCGTCGGCGCGGGAACCTATTTGATCACCTCTTCGACGACACCTGGGGAGTTGGCGAAGCGCATGGTGGCGAGATTTCGCCGTGAAGCGACCGCGGTCGGTCTCACGCCGACGTCAACGATTGATGGTCTGCACGCGTATCAAGTCATCACCGCCGCGTCGATCGTGGAGAAAGAGGGCTACTACCCGCGCAACATGCCCAAGGTCGCGAGGGTGATCTTGAACCGGCTCGCGAGAGGTGGTCCACTCCAGATGGACTCGACCGTGCTCTACTACTTCCAACAAGACGGTGGTACCGTCACGCACGCGATGCTGGAGACCCCCACGCCCTATAACACCTACCTGAACGTGGGGCTCACCCCGACGCCGATCTGCACGGTATCAAAGGACGCGCTCGAGGCGGTGCTGCACGCGCCGAAGGGCAGTTGGCTCTACTTCACGGTCATCGACAAACACGGCGACGAGGCGTTCGCCACGACCTTCGCTCAACAGTTGAAGAATGAAAAACTGGCCGAGAAGCGAGGACTCGAATGAACTGGCGCCTCGGCGTGGTCGGCTCGCCGATCGCCCACTCGCTCTCACCCCAGCTGCACGAGGCGGGCCTACGCCTCGCCGGGCTCAGCGGGAGTTCCCAGCGCGTGGAGCTCTCCTTGGCGGACGCGTCGTTGTTGGCGGGGATGCTGGAGAGCGAGTTCGACGCCCTCTCGGTGACGAGTCCCTTGAAGAACGCGGCGGCCCAACTGTGCGACGAACTCACGGAAGCAGCGAGTCGAACCCAGTCGGTCAACTCGCTGCTCCGTCGCGGCGGCGTGGTGATGGGCGCGAGCACCGACGGCGACGGGTTCGTCGACGCCCTGAACGCCACCTTCGGGGAGGCCGTCGAGAACGCCCACGCGGTCGTACTCGGGGCCGGGGGAGCGGCGAGTTCGATCCTGGATGCGCTCATCGAGCGGGGGGCCTCTTCGGTGGTGGTGCACGGCAGGAACGAGCAGAGAGTCGAGGACCTGACGGGTCGTTACCCCAACGCGTTCTCGGCGTCGCTGGTCTACCGTCCGGTCGATCTCATCGTGAACACCATTCCGGTCGCCGGTCGCGACGCGGAAGCCGCCGTCTTGCAGGGCGTCCATCCAGAAACCATTGCCGTCGATATCACCTACGACCCCGCGGAGTCCGAGTGGCGAACGCGCTACGGCGCGGCCGGATGTCGAACGATGAACGGACTACCGATGCTGGCGTACCAGGCGGCGCGCCAGATGCGGTGGTGGTGGGACGTGGACCTGTCNNAGTGCGACCCGCCAACAGCTCGTGAACGCTGGGGAGAATCCCCACTACTACCTTGAGCGCCAGGCCCTCTTCGTCATCGTCGGGCTGGTGGCGATGACCATCGTCGCGCGCATCGACTATCGGCGATACGACATCGCCGCCACGCCGCTCTACATCGGTTCGGTCCTCGCGCTGGCCGGGGTGTTCGTGTTGGGCACCGCGGCGCTCGGGGCTCAGCGGTGGTACCGGATCGGGTCGTCGATACAGATCCAGCCGAGTGAGTTCACCGTCCTGTGCCTGATTTTGGCGATCGCGACGTTCTGTGCTCGCCGCACCGAAGGACTCCGTATGAAGGACGTCCTGCGTCTGTTGTTGATGGCGGCGGTGCCCCTCGCCCTCATCGTCAAACAACCCGACCTGGGAACCTCAGTGATCATTGTCTTGATCGTCTCGGCGATGATGGTGATCGCGGGCGTGCCACCGCGGTTCATGACGCTGCTGGCGGTCGTCGGATCCGTGGGACTGGCGGTCGCCATCTACCTCGACCTCTTGCAGAAGTACCAGGTTGACCGATTCGTCTCCTTCCTCAACCAGAACTCCACCAACCCCGCGCTCGCGAGACTGCTCTACGAAGTCAGCAACGCGAAGAGCGCGATTGGCGCGGGGGGCGTGCACGGGGCCGGTCTCTTCCACGGTCTCCAGACCGTACTGGGCTACGTACCCGAACAGAACACCGACTTCATCTTCACCGCGATCGGCGAACAACTCGGCTTCATCGGTTCCGCGCTGGTGATCTTGCTTCTGGCCTTCGTCGCCTGGCGCATGTTCATCATCGGCAAGAACGCCAAGGACACCATGGGCCGCCTGCTCTGCATTGGCATCTTCATCTTCTTCGCCTTCTCCACCTTCGAGAACATCGGCATGACGATGGGCATCATGCCGGTGACCGGTGTGCCCCTCCCGCTCCTGAGCTACGGCGGTTCGGCGGCGTTGGTGTTCCTGGTGGCCGGGGGTGTCGTGCTCTCGGTGTCGCGACGATCAGGCAATTAGGGTGGATTATCGATGAGTGACGAGACGACGGGGGCCGACGCGCCAGAGATCGTCGAGGCGCCGGTCCCCTCGGTCGGGGCAACGGGCCCCGACATCGACGTTCCGCCCGCCACTGCGTCGGCTGAGGACGTCACGGACGAGTTCGCGGTCGCCAGCGCGCGGGACGAGGTGGCCTTTCGCGTCATGCGTTTCGAGTCCGTCCTCTACGACCTGACCGATCCTTCACCGATGGTGCACCTCTTAGAGGCCGCATCGCCCTTCCGTTACCTCGTGATCCCCATCGCCTTAGCCGACGCCATCGCCCTGCAGTTGGCGCACTCGCGAATCGAGGGACGTCGACCCGCGACGCACGAGTTGATGACCACGATTCTCACGCGTCTCCAGGCCGAAGTGATCGCCGCGCGGATCGTGCGCTACGAGGGCGGCGTCTTTTACGCGGAGCTCGACCTCATGACCCCGCGGGGACGTGAGGTGCTGGACTGTCGAACGAGCGACGCCCTCACGATGGCGTTGCGACAACAGGTGCCGGCGCCGATCCTCTGTTCCGATGAGGTGCTCGAGCGATATTACGCGTGAGTGAGATGCACCGCGATGATCTCGCCGCCGTGACGTTCGGTCGCGTTCTCGTCGGAGATTCGTAACAAGAGCGCGACCACCACGTAGTTGGCGATGAGGGAGTTCGCGCCGTAGGCCATAAAGGGCAACGTGATGCCTGTGAAGGGCACCAGCCGCAAGACGCCCGCCATGATGAAGAAGGCCTGGAATCCGATCAACGCCGAGAGCCCGGTGGCGGTCAAGCGCACGAAGTCCGAGGTGGCGCGCTGGGCGATGCGGAAGCCCTCACCGACGAATGCGGCGAAGAGGCAGAGCACCAAGATGATGCCGAGGAAGCCGAGTTCTTCGGCGACCGCCGCGAAGATCATGTCCGAGGTGATGAAGGGGATGTTGCCCGACTGACCGAGGCCGAGTCCGGTGCCCGTGATGCCCCCCGCGGCGATGGAGAACCAGCCGTAGGCGAGTTGATGGGAGATATTGAGGTTCGCCACCGTCCACGGGTCGAGCCACTGACTGACGCGGCCTTGCACTTGGTAGAAGAGTTTGTCGGCGATGTACGCCCCGCCGACCAACAGAGCGAGTCCGAGGAACACGTAGGACCGCAGTCCGGTCGTGACCCACAGGAGCGCGATAAAGAGCGTGAAAATGATGATCGCGAAGCCGAGGTCGTTCTCCGCGCCGAGGATCACTACGGAGAGTCCCCACGCGGCGAGGATGGGCACCAGCACCTTCGGGGGTACGAAGTGGTACCGGCCTAGGCGCTGGGTGGGGACCGAGAGGAGTTCGCGATTCGCCGCGAAGTAGGAGGCGAAGAAGAAGATCAAGAGGATCTTGGCGAACTCGACGGGTTGGAACGAGAAGGGTCCGACGGGGATCCACAGGCGCGCGCCGTTGATCGAGATCCCGACGTGGGGGATGAGCGGCGCCGCCAACAAGGCAATGCCCGCTAATAACGTGAGGTAGCGGTAACGGTCGAGGTCGCGGACGTGGCGTACGAACTTGAGCGTCGCGACCAGCGCCACGGCGCTCACCAGGAACCACAGCGACTGGTCGCGGGCGAGGGGCGGGTCCCAGCGCGCAATCTCCACGTACCCCACGCCGTTGAGCAGCGTGGCGATGGGTAAGAGCACCTGGGAGGACTGGGGCGCGTAGCGCAGGATCGCGAAGTGCATGAGGAGCGAGACGACGATCATCCCGCCCAAAAAGACGCCGAACCTCGAGGGCAACTTGCCCTGGGCGCCGAGGGACGCCAAGACGTAAAAGGACGTGGTGATCACCCACGCCAAGAACATCAGTCCGAGTTCGGTGAAGCGGAGATTTCGCCGTGGACGGGCCGTTTGCGCCACCGTGTGACCAGACACGTCGCGTTCTCGTCTCGCCACGTTTCAACAGTACCTCTACGATAGAGAGGAACTACTGACCCATCAGAGGAACAACGCACCGTGGAGATAGATCTTTCGACGTTCGGTCCCGAGCGGTTCTCGAGTCGAGAACTCTCGCGACTCGAGTTCGGCGCTCGGCTCCTCGACCTCGGCGACGACCACAAACTCCCGATCCTCGAACGGTGCAAGTTCGTGGCGATCTTCGCCGACATGATCGATGAGTTCTTCCAAGTTCGCGTCGTCAGCCTCGAAGACAAGGTCGCCGCCGGCGTCCAGACGCCGTCGGTCGACGGTATCCGCCCGCGTCAACAGCTCGTCGCGATCAGGGAGCGCGTCTTGGAACTCATGGAGCGCCAGGACCGGCTCATGACCGACTCCATCTTCCCCGAACTCGCCACCGACGGCATCGCCGTCGTTCGTCACGCCGACTTGGACCTCGACGCCAAAGAACGCCTGGCGCACTACTTCGACGAGAACGTCTACCCGGTGCTCACGCCCCTGGCCGTCGACCCGGGCCACCCCTTCCCGATGATCTCGAACCTNNCGCAGCGCGCGGGTCAAGGTGCCGAACTCCCTGCCCCGATTCCTCCCCGCCGGTGAGGGTCGCTGGTGTCTCTTAGAGGACTTGATGATCGCTCACCTGGGTCGACTCTTCCCGGGGATGACCATCGGACGCGCCGACCTCTTTCGCGTGACGCGCAACGCGGACCTGACCCTCGAAGAAGACGAGGCCGACGACTTACTGGTGGCCCTCGAAGTCGAGTTGCGTCGCCAACGTTTCGGCCAGGCCCTGCGCGTGGAGATCCAGCGCGGGATGTCCGAAGAGTTCTTGAAACTACTCGTCGACCAGCTCGAACTCGACCCGGCGAACGTGTACGTCACCGACACGATGTTGGGGCTGAGCGACCTATGGACGCTCTACGAGTTCGACCGTCCCGACTTAAAGGGCGAGAGTTGGTCGCCGCTCACCCCGAAGCGGCTCCTCGACGGCGACCACGTGGGCGACGTCTTCGCCGCGATACGCGACGGTGACATCTTGCTCCACCACCCCTACGACTCCTTTTCCGACTCCGTGGAGCCCTTCACGGCCCAGGCGGCCTCGGACCCGAAGGTCGTGGGCATCAAACAGGCGCTGTATCGGACCTCGGGCGACTCACCGATCGTCGCCTCGTTGATTCACGCGTCCGAAAAGGGCAAACAGGTGGTGGCGCTCGTCGAACTCAAGGCGCGCTTTGACGAGGCGGCCAACATCGAATGGGCGAAGGCCCTAGAAGACGTGGGCGTACACGTGGTCTACGGGATCGTCGGTCTTAAGACGCACTCCAAGATCACCCTCGTGTTGCGTTCCGAGGGCGGCACGACGGTGCGTTACGTCCACATCGGCACCGGGAACTACAACGGACAGACGGCGCGGGTCTACGAAGACTTCGGCCTGCTCACCCGGGACCCGGCGATCACCCGCGACGTGGGTGAACTCTTTAACTACCTGACGGGGTTCTCACGAATCGGCAACTACGAGAAACTCATCGTCTCCCCGCTCACCACGCGCCCGCGGGTGGTGGAGCTGATCAATGCCCAGCGTGACCGCGGACCCTCGGGCCGGATCGCGATGAAGGTGAATGGACTCACCGACCCGACGGTGATCGACGCCCTCTACGAGGCGAGCATCGCCGGGGTCGAGGTGCGACTCGTCGTGCGCACGCTCTGTAGTTTGCGCCCCGGCGTCGCCGGCCTGTCGGAGAACATCAAGGTGCACTCCTTAGTCGGTGAGTTCTTAGAGCACTCGCGGATCTTCGCCTTCGGACGGCAGGGTGACCCGGACTTTTCGATCTACATCGGCTCGGCGGACCTCATGGAGCGAAACCTCGACCGTCGCGTCGAGGTGTTGGTGCCCATCGAAGAGGTGGCGCTGCAGAGCGAACTCTTGGAGGCCTTCGAGGTCACCTGGCGCGACGACCTGTTCACTTGGGTGCTCGGGACCGACCGAAGGTGGCGTCGACTGCAACCGGTGAACAATTTCTCCGCTCAGGCGGAGTTCAAGCGTCGGGCGATGGATCGATCCCGTTCGCTGTCGCAGGTCTGATCTCGCCCGGACGCTTCCACTGAAGGTTCGCGTAGGCGAGTCCGCCCAGGGGAATGGGAATCCAGAAGTTCACCAGGCGGTAGGCGAGGACGGCCAAGATTGCCTGGCTGTGGGGCACGCCGAAGCCAACGAGTGAGGAGATCAAGACCCCCTCGATAATCCCGAGGCCGCCCGGGGTGATGGGGATCGCCGCCAAGACGTTGGCGAGGCCGTAGGCGACGAGGAGGTCCACCGGCGAGACGACCGCCCCGAAGGACCAGAGGAAGACCCACAGACACGCGGCGTCGAGGAGCCAGTTGAGGGCGGCCCAGGTGAAGGCCCACCAGAGGGTGTGGCGGTTGTTGACCAACAAGGTGATGCGGTCGGCGACCTTGCGCAACAGCGCCGAGACGACGTCGGGCTTTACCGAGGGCACCCGGCGCGCCACCACTCGAATCCACTCATCGGCCCGACGCTGACCCCGGGTGATCAGGAAGATCGTCCCGAAGAAGGCCAGCAGCAAAAACACCCCCGCCAGCGCGGCGAAACCGTAGAGCGGATCGAAGCCGTTGAGGGGGATCGAGATGACGAGCACCATCCAGAAGATGATGTTGAGCACCACCGCCGACCCCGCGCCCTGGGCGGCCAGGCCGAAGGCGTTGGTGTCCTTGGGCACCCCCAGTTCGTTAAAGATCCGATACGACAGCGCCCCGGCCGGCGCCGTGCCGCCGGGCACCACGTGACTGATGGCGAGTCCCGCCATGTTGACGCGCAGCGTGTTGTAGCGACTCGGCGCGTAGGGGAACAAGACGGTCCGGGTCAGTTCGACGTAGGCGAGGATGGCGCTCACTTCGAGCACCACGGCGACCACCACCAGCACCGGGTTGACGCTGGCCAGCAGATGGACGGAGTTGCGCGCCGGCCCGAACTGGGGGAGCACCAGGTAGCCGAGGACGAAGATCACCGAACCCAGCGACAAGATGAGACGGAGCTCGCGAGGGAGGGCGAGTCGCTTCTTCGGGGCTGGCTCGGGCATGCGCGTCCTCTGGCGGGTCGGACGGCTCGTCAGCCGCGACCACGACGGACCAAGTGTAGGACACGTCGTAGAATCTCCTGATGCGCACGTTGGTCGTACTACCCACGTACAACGAGATACCCAATATCGAGCTGATGCTGCGCACCCTTCGTGAAGTGGTTCCGGACTGTCACGTCCTGGTGGTGGACGACGGGTCCCCCGACGGCACCGCCGCGCGGGCTCGTTCGGTGGGCGCGGAACTCGGCGAGGTCACCGTCTTAGAACGCAGCGCCAAGGCCGGACTCGGTGGCGCCTATCGCACCGGCTTCACCTGGGGTCTGGAACACGGTTACGACCACTTCGTCGAGATCGACAGCGACTTCTCCCACGACCCCCGAGCGCTCCCGACGCTGTTGGCGGCCGCCGAGGACTTCGAGGTGGTGATCGGCTCGCGCTACATCAAAGGCGGCCATATCCCCAATTGGGCGAGGTCGCGCCGCTTGCTCTCGCGCGGCGGTAACGAGTACGCGGCCATCGTGCTCGGCCTCAAGGTCGCTGATTCGACCTCGGGCTTTCGCGTCTACGCCGACACCGCGCTCGAGAAGATCCGTTACCAAGACGTGACCGCCGACGGCTACGGCTTCCAGATCGAAATGACGTACCGCGCGCGGGCCAACGGAGCGACGATCATCGAAGTGCCCATCTCCTTTAAGGACCGCGAGCTCGGCGAGTCCAAGATGTCCAAGGCCATCGTCGTCGAGGCGCTCGGTCTCGTCACCCGCTGGGCCATCGAGCGTCAGCTCAAACGACTTCGTCGCTAGGGCGTCTCGACCAGCACCGAGGAGAGGACGACGGCCAGTTTGGCCTTGGTCTCTTCGCGTTCGGCGATCGGATCAGATTCGCTCACGATGCCCGCCCCGGCCCACGCCTCGAACTCGCGGCCGTTGAGCAAGACGCCGCGCAGACCTATCCACCACTCGCCGTCGCCGTTCGCGTCGACCCAGCCAACGGGTCCGGCGAAGGCGCCGCGGTCGTGCTGCTCGAGGCGGCGAATCAAGTCGTAGGCGGCGCGCCGGGGCATCCCGCCGACGGCCGCGGTGGGGTGCAACATACGAAGTACTTCCAGGGCGTCGGGGGCGGCGTCGAGGTCGTGACTGGTGGCGGTGATGCGCGTGGCGAGGTGGGCCACCGTGCGGAGCGCCACGATCGATGGTTCGGCGTCGGCGTCGATGTCGTCGTAGACGTTGGCCAAGTTCGCCACGATCTCGTCCACCACCACCGCGTGCTCGTGCAGGTTCTTGGTGCTACCGAGTAACCACGTTTCGTAGTCGTCGGGCGCGACGTTGGGGGGCAGGGTGATGGTGCCCGCGAGCGGGTGACACTGGATCGTGACGCCGGTGCGACGTACCAGCAGTTCTGGACTGGCCCCGACGAAGCGCCGACCGTCGGGAGAGGGGAGCGAGTAGAGCGTGCAGACTGGTTCGCGCACGCGGAGGCGCTGCGCGATGGCGGCGGCGTCAATGGCGTCGGGCACCGAACCCAACACGGCGCGGGCGAGGACGACCTTGTCGATCTCCTTGCGTCGCAGGATCTCCACGGCCAAGGCGACATTGTGCGCGTACTCCTCGGGCGTGGGCTGCAACGTCAATGAACGCAGGCTCTGGGTTTCTTGCGTGGGCGCGACGACACTCTCGTAGCGTTCTCGCCAGTCGCCGGCGCCCTCGGCCGCGCTCACCCACGCCTCACCCGCCGTTTGGGTGATGACGAACTCGGGCACGAGTAGTTCGCCCGGGGCGGTTCGGTCGAAGGGCAACGTAGCGAAGGCCACGACGCCGGTGCCCGCCGGTCCTTCGTCACCGACCAGCTCGTGTTCACTGAGCGCCGAGGTCGTGGTCGAGGTGTCGAGTCCGCTGGCGAGTTCAACGCGCACGCTCACCTCGCCGAAGCCCGCCCGCAGTACGTCCGGGGACTCCACCAGCCACCCGTCGCGAGCGGCGAGGGCGCGAAGGGTCTCGGGGCGGAGCGGTGCGATCGCGCGGCGCGTGAACTTCACGAGGTCCTCGTCGCTAAGAACTGCTGGCTCAGTCCTCCCATGACGCGGCGGTGGTTCACCGAACTGAAACCGCAGCGATTGAGCATCGCGGAGATCTCCGTGGCGCTGGGCAGGTACGCGGTCGAGGCGGGAAGGTAGTGGTACGCGTCCCTGTCCGAGAGTAACGAACCAATGAAGGGCACCACTCGTCGAAACCAGAGCCGAAAACCCGCGCGCCACAGTCCCGCGCGGGGCTCGGCGACCTCGAGGAGGGAAAGACGGCCACCGGGACGTACGACGCGTGCCATCTCGGCGAGCGTCGCCTCTAAGTCGGTGAAGTTGCGCAGCGCGTACCCGCACGTGATCCCGTCGAAGCTCGCGTGGCGAAAGGGTAGATGGAGCGCGTCTGCCTGGACCCGCACCAGAACGCCGTGGCCCTCGCGGAGCATGTTGTAGCTGAGGTCGGTCGCGACGGCGCGTTGGCCCTGCCGCGCGAGTTCGCGGGTGAAGTCCCCGGTACCGGCCGCCACGTCGAGCACCACGCTCGCGCGCGCGAGCCGCAGGTCGCGTACCGCTCGTCGTCGCCACCGCGCGTCGAGCCCGAAGGTCATGAGCCGGTTCACGAGTTCGTAGCGCGGCGCGATCGCGTCGAACATGGTGCGTACGTGCGCGGTCTTCGCCTCGCCTTGGGGTAGGGGCGTGCTGGTCAACGGGTCAACGGTAGAAACGCGAGACGGTCTGAGCGACGCACGAGGGCTTCTCCGCGCCTCGCACCTCAACGACCACGTCCATCACGATCTGAACGCCGCCGGCGACCTCTTCGACGCCCGCCAAGGTCGCCCCCGCGCGCACCTCGGATCCAACTGGTACGGGTGAGGTGAAGCGAACGCGATTTGAGCCGTAGTTGACGCCCATCGTGACGCCGTCCACCTTCAAAAGTCCGCCGATCAGCGTCGGGATCAGTGACAGCGTCAAGTACCCGTGGGCGATGGTGTGCCCGAAGGGTCCGGCGGCGGCGCGCTCGGGATCGACGTGAATCCACTGATGGTCCCCCGTGGCGTCGGCGAAGAGGTTCACCTGCTCTTGGGTCACGGTCCGGTAGTCCGAGTAACCCAGATGCGTTCCTACGAGACCCGAGAGTTCCTCGATACTGTTCACGTGCGCGGTCATGCTGCACCTCCCGGACCACACTATCTTTTTGGTCCTCATCCTCGGCTCACGAGAACGGCACTTGTCGTGCGCGCCGACGTGCAGATGGGGCACCACCACCGGAGGAGCCGAGGGGAGATCTGGGGACGCCGGCGGTATTTCTTTAGCTCCTCGAACGGTGGGCAACTCTCTCGGTGACGGTGTCGTCCCCTTAGACTCCCATCGTGAACACCGCGGCCACCGCCCCTCACCATCGCCAACTGGCCGGAGGAGGATTCCGCGCCGCGCTGTTCGGCCTGTTAGACGGACTGGTCACCAACGTCTCGTTGATACTTGGATTCGCGGGGGCCGACCCGGGCCACGACATCGTGCGCCTGGCGGGTCTCGCCGGTCTCGTCGCGGGAGCCTTTTCGATGGGCACCGGTGAGTACCTCTCGATGCGATCGCAGAAGGAACTTTACGAGTACGAGATCGACGTCGAGCGCAAGGCCCTCGCCGCCGAACCAGAGATCGAACGCATCGAACTGCGTGATCTGTTCATCAGTCGCGGCATCGAAGAGGAGTTGGCCGAACGGCTTTCGACCGACCTCATGCGCAATCCCGACTTGGCGTTGCGCACCCACACCCGTGAAGAACTCGGCATCGACCCCTCCGCGACCGGTTCGCCCTGGGCCGCGGCGATCTCCTCGTTCCTCTTCTTCTCCCTCGGCGCGTTCTTGCCGCTTCTGCCCTGGATCGTCACGACCACCGGGAACCTGCTCTGGTGGTCGGTCGGGCTGACCGGTGCGGCCACCATCGCGGTGGGCGGGGCGGTCGGGCACTTCACGAGACGAGGCATCGTCTACTCGGCGTTACGGGCCCTCGCGATCATGGCCGTGGCGTCCTTCGTCACCTACGGGGTGGGTCACCTCGTAGGGTTCCATTAGCTCAAGGACGAGCGAATCGCACAAGTCGGTCCTCGCGCTCGAGGCGAAAGCCGAGGGAGTCGTAGAGCTTCTTGGCCGACTCATTCGACTCGTCGACGAACAACACCGCTTCGGTGACGCCGCGGCGATAGAGCGAGTTGAGGCCTTGGGTGACCATGACCTTGCCAAGGTGGTGGTGTTGAAAGTCGGGGTGCACCGACACCACGTAGATCTCACCCGAGCGGTCCGGGTGCAGTTCGTGCACCTTGGTCCAACACGACGCCGCCAGACGCCCGTCGATCTCTAAGAGCAGGAAACCCGACGGGTCGAACCACGGTTCGTGCGTGCGCTCGTCAAGGTCCCGCTGATGCCAGGCGCCCTGCTCGGGGTGGTGCGCGAAGGCGGCGTTGTTCTGCTCCAGCCAGGCGGTTTCGTCGCGGTGGGTCTCGAAGTTACGCAACGTCGCGCCCTCGGGCACCGGTTCTACGGGGACGGGTAACTTCACGCGCAGCAGTTGGAGCATGCGGATCACGTCGCCGTGCACGTTCTCGCAGTTTCCCGGTCCCCGGGTCCACCAATCAACGACCTCGTGCTCGGCCAGTAGCTGCGCGAGGAGTTCTTCGTCGAACTCGCCACCGCACATCTCGACGGTGGCGTGCGCCGCGCCGCTGCTCATCGCGTACTTCATCAGCGTCTCGCCCTCGTAGGAGAGCCAGTGTTGCGCGCGCCACCCGTGCACGACGATGCGACGTCGTCCCTCGTCGATGGCTTCACGATCGAGCAGCGATTCGGTACGGTCGAGCAGGCTCAGTACATCGAGGCGCTGTTGTGGCGAGAGCGAGGTGGTACTTCGCCACGGAGAACTCATAGGCGCAGGTTATCGAGACGTCACACGATTCGGCTCGCAACCCGGGTGAGGCGTCGCAACAACGCCCCGACCGTGCGCTCGGCCGCGACGAGTTCGGAGTAGACGTCGGGGGGCATCTCGTTCCCCTCGGTCTCGACGAGGGTCGTGATGCGCGCCGAAAGTTCGGTCATGGTCGAGGTGATGGTGTTGAGTTCGGTCTGCATGGTCACGGTGGCTCCTCGGCGGCTGCGTCCGCCACGTTGGCGTTTACTGTAATAGTCCATGAGTCCTGTGCTGAACGACGCGAGCCCGTCACTCCTTGAGTGGTCGGTCCTCGAGGCGCGCGGCGCGGACGCGGCGACGTTCCTCCAAGGCCAACTGAGCCAGGATCTACGTTCCCTCGACGACGAGGGCGCGTGGACGCTCATCCTCGCCCCCGACAGCGTGGTGGTTACCACGGGATTCATCACGGCCGCCGCCGATGGCTTCGACGTGTTTCTCCCGCGCGAGTTGGCCGAAGCGGCGCACGCGCGGCTACGCCGGTTCTTGTTGCGCGTCGCGTGCACGCTCACCCTGCGCGAGAGCGATCGAGGTCCCTTTATGACCCTCGACGAGCAGATCGACGCCAACTGGCCCGGGCCGGGGGAGTTCGCGGCGGCCCTGACGCCGCACACCTTCGGCCGCAACTTCGTGGCGGCGACGATCTCCTTTGACAAGGGTTGTTTCACCGGCCAAGAGCTCGTGGGCCGTCTCGACGCGCGCGGATCGAGCGTGCCCTGGCGTCTGGTGCGAGTGAGTGGACCGAGCGCCGCGGCCATCGACGAGGTCCTCACGTCCAAGGGACCGGCGGGTCCTCAGGGTCTTACGAGTTCACGAATGCGTGAGGGACGAGTCGAGGGACTCGGCATCGCGCACCGGACGTTGCTCTCCTCACCGAGCGGGGACGCGACCGTATCAGTCGACGCCGTCGAGTGAGCCAACGCGTCGCTGAGTAACGTTCATCGCATGAGGCGTGCGTGCGGCTGACGAGCGAAGGCCTGTTCATCAAGATTTCCGGCGTGACCACCGAAGAGGACGCGCTGTTCTCGATCGGTCTCGGCGCGAGCGCGGTGGGATTCGACTTCGCCCTCAGCGAGCGCCAGATTACCGTCAGCGCCGCCCACGACATCCTGCGTCGTCTACCTAATGGCGCCGTATCGGTCGGCGTCTTTCGACAAGAACTCCCTCAACGGGTAGTTGAAATCGCCAACACCCTCGGACTGTCCGCGGTACAGATCGACGGNNGGCGCCACGCGCCTCGCGCTCTCGAAGGGCGTCGACTACGTGGTGCTCCCCGAGATCGACGAGTCCGCCGCGCTGGTGGCGGCGCTGTCGTTGGTTGACGACGCGGGACCTCGCGTGCCGGTGATCGCCTCGGGGGGACTCAACGCCGAGAACGTCGCGGACGTGGTGCGCAACTACGCCGTCTACGGCGTGGACGTGCGCGCGGGGGTGGAGAGCGCTCCGGGCGTGAAGGACCCGGCACTGCTCGGTGAGTTCATCGCGAATGCGCGTTGGGCCTACGACCACAGTTTCGTCGAACGTCACTTCGACGAGTGGACGCTCTAACTAGTCGCGAACGCGGCGAAAGATGACGCTGCCGTTGTGACCACCGAAGCCGAAGGAGTTCGACAGCACGACCTCGACGTCTGCGGCGCGCGGCGCGCCAATGACCACGTCGAGACCGACCTCGGGGTCGACGACCGTGGTGCCGGCCGTGGGTGGGATGAGTTGACGTTGCAAGGTGAGCACCGAGGCAACGCCCTCTAACGCGCCGGCCGCGGCGAGCGAGTGACCGAGGTGTCCCTTGATTGAGGTCGTCACCGGGGCGTCGTCGCCGAAGACCCGTCGCACCGCGACCGACTCGGCGAAGTCGTTCAACGGCGTGGACGTCCCGTGGGCGTTGATGTGCGAGACCGCCGCAGCCTCGAGGTCGGCGTCGGCGAGGGCGAGTTCCATGCAGCGAACGGCGCCGCGACCACTCGGGTCCGGGGCGGTGATGTGGTGCGCGTCGGCGGTCGAGGCGGCGCCGACGACCTCCGCCAGTATCGTCGCGCCGCGCGCGAGCGCGTGGTCCCAGTCCTCGAGCACCAGCACTCCGGCGCCCTCACCCATGACGAAGCCGTCACGATCGACGTCGAAGGGTCGAGAGAGGTCGAGCGAGGACAGTGCGGTCATGTTACGAAAGCCGGCTTCGGCGATCTCGACCATGACCGCTTCGGCGCCGCCGGCGACCGCGACGTTACAGCGCCCACTGGCCACGAGTCGCGCCGCGTTACCAATGGCGTGCGTGCCGGCCGCGCACGCGGTCGTCACCGTCTCGCACGGTCCGCCAAGACCAAAGCGCATCGACACCGCGGCCGTGGCGGCGTTGGGCATCATCATCGGCACGAGGAACGGCGAAACGCGGTCGGGTCCCTTCAGGTTCAAGACGGCGTCTTGTTCGAGCGTCGTCTGGAGGCCGCCGATGCCGGTGGTGACGATGCTGCCGGCATCGTCCAAGGGTCCCTCGAGGCCGCTCTGGCGCCACGCCTCGTCCGCCGCCATCAAGGCGTAGAGCGCGAAGGGGTCAAATCGTCGTAGTTCCTTCGGTCCACCGAGGTGGGACGCGTCAAAGGTCGCGATCCGCTTGGACGCGGGGGCCTCGGGTTTGATCAGGGCCTCCCACAGCGCCTCCACGCCGACGCCGGCGCACGTCAGCGCGCCCAGGCCGGTGACGGCTACTCGGCGACCGGCGACCGGTCCCGAGGGAGTGACGGCAACGCGCACTACAGCTTGGCGTAGATCAGTTCGAAGGCCTCGCCGACGGTTTTGATCTCTTTGAGTTCGTCCTCGGCGACTTCAATGTCGAAGGTCTCCTCGAGCGCCATCACGAGTTCGACGAGGTCGAGGCTGTCGGCGCCGAGGTCGTCACCGAAGGACGCGTCGAGGGTCACCTTCGACGGGTCGACGGCCAGAACCTCTACGGTGTCGTCGGTAAATTTCGCTAGCGCTTCGTTGCGGTCCATGGTGCTACCCCTTCATTCGGTCGCTCTATCGTACCCAATGGACTTACGTGAAAGAGCACCTAGAGCCCCATCGCCAGTCCGCCGTCGACGGCGATCACGGCGCCGGTGATGTAGCGCGCGAGGTTACTGGCGAGGAACCCGACAACGCCAGCGATATCGGCGGGCTGTCCGATGTGGCCGAGGGGGATCATCGCGGCCAACGCGTCGCTGGCCTCACCGAGTGAACTCGTCATATCGGTGTCGATCAGCCCCGGCGCGACGACGTTCACGGTCACCGACCGACTGGCCACTTCCTTGGCGAGGGATCGCGCTAGACCGACCAGGCCCGCCTTGGCGGCCGAGTAGTTCGCTTGGCCCGGGTTACCAATGAAGGGTGAGACGGAACTGATAAAGATGATCGAGCCGCGGCGCGCCCGCACCATCGAGGCCATCGCGGCGCGGGCGCAGTAGAACGCCCCGTCGAGGTTGACCGAGAGCACCTCGCGCCACTGGTCGTCGGACATGCGCATCGCCAGTCCGTCGTGGGTGACGCCCGCGTTGGCGACCAGCGTCTCGACGGGTCCGAACTCGGTGACGGCGGCCTTGACGGCGTCGTTGACGGCGCGCGAGTCGGCGACGTCGAGCGCGAACGTGGCGGCACAGCCCGTGGGCGCGTCGCCCGAGCGCGAGAACGCCACGACGTTCTCGCCGAGAGCGATGAAGTGTTCGGCGATCGCCGCGCCGATGCCGCGACTCGCGCCCGTGACGATGACGTGGCCACTCATAGCTCGATCTCCTCCAACTCGGCCAGGCTAGACGGCGCGAACTGACGCTCGAAGGGTCGAATGCGCTTGGTCAGTCCGGTCAAAATGCCGCTCGGGGGCAGCTCGATGGTCGTGGTGACGCTCACCGGCAGGGCCAACGTCGCGTCGAGGAACTCAACGGGCGAGGTGAGTTGACGACGCAACAACGCGCGCCACTCCTCGGCGCTCGAGTGCACCGCGGCGTCGACGTTCGACACCAACACCGCGTCGGTCGTCCCCCAAGAGGCGTGTTCGAGCGCTTCGTCCAACTCCTCTTGCGCCGGGGCCATCAAGGGTGAATGAAACGCCCCGCCGACCGGGAGGGACGTCGCGCGCCGCCAGCCAAGTTCCTTGTGCCGAGCGAGCAGGTCGTCGAGTCCCTCGCGCGTGCCACTCACCACAATCTGCCCGGTGCCGTTGATGTTGGCCACCCACACGTCAACGAGACCCTCGAGCGCGGCGCGAGCCCCGTCGTCGCCCCCCATCACCGCCACCATCGAGCCTTCGCGAGCCGCGGCGGCGCGCGACATCGCGGTCCCGCGCACCGCGATCAGACGAGCGCCTTCTTCGAGACTCAACAGTCCCGCGGCCACGAGCGCGGAGAACTCACCGAGGCTGTGACCGAGGAGGTAGCGCGGACGCACGCCTCGACTCAGGAGTTCGCGGTAGCCGAGTATCGAAAGGGCGAAGGTCGCCAACTGCGCGCGGTCGGTGCGAACGACGTCCTCGTCGCTCGCGCTCAGGAGCAACGTTGCGACGTCGACGCCTGAAATCTCGCTGACGATCTCCACCACGTCCCAGTGCGGCGAGTCGCGCCACGCGACGCCCGCGCCGCCGCCGAGGGAACCCTGGCCGGGGAAGAGGGCGACGACGTCGTCGCGGAAATCGAAGGTAGACCGGTCCGCCACGTCACCCAAGGTAACAGTGCCCGGAGTGGGACTCGAACCCACACACCCTCTCGAGTAAAGGCTTTTGAGGCCTCCGCGTCTGCCAATTCCGCCATCCGGGCTGCGGCGACCACCGTACCAGCATCCGTAATGTAACGAAGATGAAGGTTGCGCTCTATCGAGACGACGTCACCTTGTCCTACGCCGTCACCGCGAGTGGGCAGCGCCACGACGGTCGCTCACGACTCTTCCTCGTTCTTGACCACGAGGGCGTCACGGGCGTCGGCGAGATTGCGCCTCAGCCGACGGCCCTCAACGGTGACCCCGGACTCGGTGAGGTCCTCGCGGCGATCGAGACGCTTCTCGTGCGCGTGGTGGGTGTCGTGACGCGCGAGGGCGCGCCCCCCTCGTGGTCACGCGTCGCGGGCTTCGCCGCGACGTCGCCCGCGGCACTCTTCGCGGCGGCGCTCATCGAGATGGCGGTACTTGACTGGGAGCTACGAACGGCGCAGTCGGTCATCGGTGACCTCTGGCCGCGCCACCACGTAGCGAGCGTCCAGTCCACGGTCTCGCTCCTTGACGAAGAGAGCGAGTGGACCGTCGACGAGGGCGTCGCCCGCGTGCGCGCGAAGAGCGCGCCGGGGGCGCTCTCCGTGGTGGCGCGGGAGCGTCTGCGCACCCTGCGCGTGCCGGTCGTCGTCGATTTCAACTGCTCGGTGACGCGCGACGAAGAAGTGCTCGAACAGGTTGCGATGATCGAGAGGGTCGCGGTCGTCGCGGCCGTGGAGCAGCCCTACGCCCGGGGCAATCTCGTGGACCACGCCCGTCTCGCGGCGCGCCTGGCGGTCCCGCTCAGTTTGGACGAGGGCGTGCGGGGACTGCGTGATCTCACCAACATCGCTCACTATCACGCGGCCGCGATGGTGTGCGTGAAGCCGGCGCGCGTCGGTGGTCTCGCGAACGCCCGCACGATGTTCGAGCGTGCGCGTTCTCTCGGCCTCACGGCCTACCTGGGCGGCTTTTTCGAGTCGCCCTTCGCGCGCGCCGTGCACCGAAGCCTCGTGGAGAACTGCGTGAGTGAGCCCAGTGACGTGGGCGAGGTCGCCACCCGCGACGGTGGCGACGAGGTACGCCGGACGAGGGGTGGATTTGGGCTGGAGCCGTCGCCCGAGACCTTCGAACGCTCGCGTCGTCTCCTCGTGTTCGAAGAAAGTGGGCCGTAGACTGTGGCCATGGGACCCCGGCTCGTACAGCGCCGTCTGGAGGACGTCCAGCGCCAATTGGGCCAAGCTCGCGAGAGTTTGGCCGTGCTCGAAGAGCAGGTCGCGGTCTGGAACGACGCGCTGGAGGACGCCCGGATCCGCGCGTTGGTCTCAGAGACCCCCCTGCAGTCCAAGGAGTACGATGAACTGGCTCGCCACGTGATGGTGGCGAACGCCGAGATGAAACGACGCGCCTCGGAAGTCCACGAACTTGTGGTGGCGCGTGACGAACTACTTCGTGAATGGACCCCGAGGAACGACAATGGATAAGCGCGTGGTCATCGCGGACGACGAGTCAATCATTCGCCTGGACCTCAAGGAGATCCTCGAGGGCGACGGCTACTTGGTGGTCGGCGAGGCCGCTCGGGGTGACGACGCGCTGGCGATGGTCAAGGAGTACGAGCCGGACCTGGCGCTGCTCGACATCAAGATGCCCGGGCTCGACGGCATCGAAGTCGCCCAGGCCTTAAAGGGCACCGGCACGGTGGTCGTGTTGCTCACCGCCTTTAGTCAGCGCACCCTTATCGAGAGCGCGCGCGACGCCGGGGTGGCCGCGTATCTCGTGAAACCCTTTCGCAGCAGCGAAATCCTGCCGAAGTTGGCCGCGATCTTGAATCCGGCGGCGAGCGTGCCCCACGTGACCCACGACGCCCCGAG
>PLER01000020.1 GCA_003136495.1 Acidimicrobiaceae bacterium | reverse complement strand
CTCACGATCCACTTTGAGTGTCGGCGCGAAATAGAAGGTTGTCCCGAGTGCGGGGTGCTCGCCCGGGTGAAGGATCGTCACGCGGTCAGTCTTGTGGACCTGCCCACGAACGGACGACCGACGAGGATTGTCTGGCACAAGCGTCGCTTCTTCTGTCCCGACTTCGACTGCCCCAAGGGTTCGTGGAGCGAGGTCGATACCTGNNAGAGATCGCCGAGGAACTGGGTTGTGATTGGCATACCGTCAACGACACCCTCCTTCGTTACGGCGAGGCGTTGATCGACGATGACAGCCGCTTCGGACTCGTCGCGGCGTTGGGGCTCGACGAGACGCTCTTCGTGCGCGAGGGGCCCTATCATCGACTGCGCTTCTCCACCAGCATCGTGGACGTGGGCAGTGGCCAACTGCTCGACGTCGTGCCTGGTCGAGATAGTAAGGCATCGACCGACTGGGTAGAGAGTCGCACCTGCGACTGGCGCTTTCACGTTTCCTACGCCACGCTCGATCTCTCGGGTCCCTACCGCAAGGTCTTCAACGAGGCACTGCCCTGGGCGACCCAGATAGCGGACCCATTCCACTTGATAAAACTCGCCAATCAGAAGCTCGACGAGTGCCGGCGTCGCGTGCAGAACCAGTTGTGTCAACGCGCATCCAAAACAGCCACACGTGCGCATCGAAACCAGCCACACATGGTTGATGTGTAAGTCTGCCTCAGGAACGTGGTCGACGCCACTTTCGCTCAGGACTTTCTGGTTCGGGACCGCCTGGTGGCGTCCTGAAGTCGGTAACTTTCTCCCTTCGTCTCGATGATCTTGCAGCGATGAGTGAGCCGGTCCAGTGTGGCTCCGGTGAGGCGTTCTGAACCCAGTACCTCGGTCCAGTTCTCGAAGGGCAGGTTGGTCGTGACCATGACACTCGAGCGCTCGTAGGCAGTGGCGATCACGTCGAAGAGCAGCTCCGCGCCGACCTTCGTCGCAGGCACGTAACCCAGTTCGTCAAGCACCAAGAGATCCAACTTTGAGAGCTGCGTCTTGAGTCGCGCTAACGTCCGCTGGTCCTTCGCCTCGATGAGTGCGGTCACCAACTCGGTCACCCGAAAGAACCGGACCCTGTAGCCCTTGGCACACGCCTCGGCCGCGATTGCCGTCGCGAGGTGGGACTTGCCTGTGCCGGGGTTGCCAATGAAGAGCACGTTCTCTCGCTCGTCGATGAACGAACAGCGCGCCAGCTCCAGGACCATCATCTTGTTGACCGATGGTCGCGCCAAGAAGTCGAAGGTCGCGAGGGACTTGGTGGTCGGAAACTTAGCCGCCTTCATCCGACGCTCGGCCGCCTTGCGTTCACGCTCGAGCAATTCCAACTCACTCAACTGCAACAAGTAAGTGAGATGATCCACGTTGTCGTTGGCGGCTTGTGCGGCGACCTTCTCGCATTCAGCACCGATGGTCGGCAGTCGCAGGGCCTTCAGGTGATGACGCAGCAGCACCATGGACTTGGCTTCGAGGCGCTTCACGAGTTCACTGCCGTCAGTGTGGCGTAAGCGGAGAGGTCGAGGGCCTCGAGCGAGACGCTGCGAAGGTGGGCGTGGCCGTCGAGGCTGAACAGCTCGACCGGGGTCTCGTTCCGGCTTCGAATGAGCAACTCGACGACGTCGGCGTTCACACTGAGCATCACCGCGGCGCGCTCGACCGCAATGCGCAGATCGCGCATTGAGTAACGCTCGAGGAGCCGCAGCACCTTGATGTATTCCTTCACACCCGTTGGTCCCATGTCAACCTCAAGTCGTCGGCGCAGCGACCAGAAGCACGCCGGCAACTGCCAGTCCTCCAGGGGTCGCGCCGCGTCAAAGGCGCCGGGTTTCCTTTCGAGCAACGCCAGGTAGTGAACGGGTTCATAGAAGGTTTGGGCCTTGTCCCAGCTGCGCGCGTGCGTCGCCACAAGGTGTCCCTGGGCCACGATCTTGATGGACTCTAGGCTCCGCCGATCACGGTGACGCTCTGGTGCGCGTAGGCGGTGGGGACCGAGTAGTCGTTGCGGTCAAAACGCACCAGGGAAAGCGAGTTGGCCTTGGCGTAGACGACCTTGCGTGACTCGAAGACGGTCTTCGGGAACCCCAACATCGCCGCGCGATCCGTCTCGAGTCGTTCACGCTTCGTCTCTGAGTGTCCGCGTAGCGTCCGGTCGAGTTCCATCTCGCAACGTCGCGTCAGGTAGGCGTTGAGCTCAGCGAAGCTGTCAAAGCTCGGCACCGGCACGAGGAAGTTGCGCCGGTGATATCCGACCAGTGACTCCACGTGGCCCTTCTCGTTGCCGCGCGCCACCCGACAGAACCGGTGGGTGAAGAGGAAGTGACTCTCGAGGCGCAAGAACTCAGATGTCAACTCGCGGTTCGGTCCTTCCAAGACCTTCTTCACCGCGACTGATGTGTTGTCGTAAGCGATCTTGGTGGGCACACCGCCGAAGAACTCGAACGAGGTGTCGTGGGCGGCCTGGAAGGTCTCGGTGCACTCGCGCGGGTGGGCGGTGACGTGAAAGGCGTCGCTGTAGGGCAGGCTCATCACCGCCAGAGCCGCTTTCATGCGCACACCGGCGATCTCGACGAGTGCCTCGCCGAAGTCGAACTGGGCTTCGCCCGGCGGCTGGCTGAGTGGCACGAACACCTCGCGGTGGCGGTGGTCGTTCTCGGCCAGGTAGCGTCGGACCTGACTCTCCGAACCCTGGTAGCCGTGCTCGTCGCGCAGGCGTTCGAAGATCCTCTTGGCCGTGTGGCGCTGCTTCTTGGGGGCGGTCTGGTCGTCTTCGAGGATTTGCTCAATCACCCCGAGGAAGGGTCCGAGCTTAGGCCGGGGCCGATCACTCTGACCCTGTTGGTAGCCCGGTGGCTCGACGTTCTCGAGCATCTTGGCGACCGTATGGTGACTGAGGCCATAGTCCCGGCAGATCTGACGCACCGACACCTTCTCGACCAT
>PLER01000040.1 GCA_003136495.1 Acidimicrobiaceae bacterium | reverse complement strand
GCCCCGACTTCGAAGAGGGGTCGGTGATGAGCGGCGAAGGGCCGACCGTGGATCAGTGCCGTTCCGGCCGTCGGCGCGTCGAGGCCGAGAATCATTCGCAACGTCGTCGACTTGCCCGCCCCGTTTGGACCGAGGAATCCGGTGACCTGCCCCGGGTGGACGTCAAAGGTGAGGTTGTTAACGGCGATCTTCTTGCCGTAGCGCTTGGCCAATCCGCGAACCTCGATAGCCGGGGAATCAGTAGGCATGATGCAACTCCTTTCGGGGTATCCACGATGGATTTCCCGTCGGGTACCAGCATCGACGACGCCACTGCGCGCGTCATCGGCCCAGCGACTCGATTTACCCTCACCCGAGCGATGTACGCCCAAGGCGGACGTGGCATCCCCTACGTCTCGGGGCCTAGGTCTGGCACCCGCGTTCACGTCGGTGTGATGAGATGGGACTCGTAGGCGGCCACCACGAGTTGAGCTCGGTCGTGGGCGTGCAGCTTCATCAAGAGCCGACTGACGTGGGTCTTGGCGGTGGCGGCGCTGATGTGCAACTGCGCAGCGATGTCGGCGTTCGAGAGCCCTCGACTGACTTCGACGAGGACCTCCAGTTCTCGTTGGGTGAGATCCTTGAGCTCGACGGGCACCGGCGTCGGCGAGCCGTCGGGACGCTGCACGAATTCGGCGATGAGCCGGCGCGTCACACTCGGCGCGAGGAGCGCCTCGCCCGTGGCCAAGGTGCGGATGCCCGCCAGCAACTCCTCGGGAAGGGTGTCTTTGAGCAGAAAACCGCTGGCACCCGCCCGCAGAGCGCCGTAGACGTACTCGTCAAGATCGAAGGTCGTCAGAATCAGCACCTTGGTCGCTGCGCCGTCGGGGCCGCTCGTGATCTGACGGGTCGCTTCGATGCCGTCGAGCACCGGCATGCGGATGTCCATGAGGACCACGTCGGGGTGAAAACGGGCCACCAACTCCACGGCCTCAGCACCATTGGCCGCCTCACCCACCACTTCCATGTCCTCGGCGGCGTCGACCAACACCTTGAATCCGCCACGTACGAGTGCCTGGTCGTCGGCAACGGCGACTTTGATCACGACGTCACCCTCACGAGTCGGCCGCACCGATCGGTAGCGATGCGCGGACCTCAAAGCCTCGACCCCGTGGGCCGACACTGAGCACACCACCGTAGAGCGCGACGCGCTCTCGCATTCCGATAAGTCCGTGACCACCTGAGGACAGGTCCACCTGCGGTGGGTTCCATTGGCGGCCGCCCTCGTCGGTGACGTCGACCACGATCTCGTCGAACCGGTACTCAATGCGCACTCGGGCGCTCGTCGGCCCAGCGTGTCGCACCACGTTCGTCAACGCTTCCTGGATTATCCGGTAGATAGACAGGTCGGCCCCGCTCGGCAATACGCGTGTCTCGCCGACCGTCTCCACTGTCACCTTCACTCCCGCGTGACCCGCCTGATCGATGAGGTCGTCAATCGAGGCGAGTCCAGGAGCCGGATCCAACTCTCCCTCGTCGACCTCGTCGTTGCGTAAAACTCCCACCAATAACCGCATTTCTTCGAGCGCCCGTCGGGCGGTCGTCTCGATGATTCCCAGCGCCTTGGTCGCCTCCTCTGGCTGCTCGTTCACAACGAAGCGAGCCACGCCGGCGCGCACCGTGATAACGCTCATGGCGTGCGCGACGATGTCGTGCAGCTCCCTGGCAATGACGATCCTCTCCTCGGCCACGGCCCGTCGCGATCGCTCCTCGCGCTCCATTTCTCGGCCAGCGTTCCGCTGCGCCACCTCGAACCCGTAAATCCTTCGACTACGAGTGTTCTCACCGGCTAGCCACGCAGCCAGTACGGAGAGAGCAGTCGCGAGCTCGCTGCTGGCCAAATGGTGCCCGGAGCCGACCCACGCGGCCGACGTCGCCACGACCGCCACTACCGCGAGAGTGACTTGCGAGAACCTCGTCGATGACGATGACGCCACCGAATAGAGACCGAGTGCCGCCAAACCGATCATTTGCGGAGGAGCTTGTAACGCGATCGCTATCGCCGAACCAACCATCATCGCTACTAAGGCGCTAATCGGAATGTTGCGACGGAACGGAAGCGCAGCCGCCGTCACCGCGATCGCGCCGTAACGGAGAACGGCCCATCCCGCTCCCGAAAGACGAAAAGGTCCTCCGAGCGCGATCGCGGTGAGCAACCCCGCTGCGACAACAATCGCCACCGCGACGTCGAGAGCGACCCACTCGCGAGTCGACAACCGAGCGACCACCCCTCGCAGGAGCGGTAGGCGCAGATCGTCTTCCATCTCACTCACCGTAACGAGCCCGACCTCGCGCCACATCGGCCCCGCGGTGTACGTCCGCAGGCGTAGGCATCACCGGCGACTCGCTAAAGCAATCGACCATGCGTCGAGCCGTCGCGCAGCGTTGGGCACTGCAGCGCGTTGTGAAGGTGTTGATAAAACATCTCCAACACAATCGTTGTAGTGGCGAGGTCTTCCCCGTATTCCCACCAACTGAACGTCAATCGGTCCTAGTCGCTAGCGTGATTTAGAGAGACGGAGCGGTATGTCATATCGAAAAACCTGTAGTCCCATCCACTAGTGGGATCACGCCGAACGCCGCGGGGCAGAGGCGATAAAACAGAACTACCGGAGATGTTCGACGAAGTCGTTGAACCAACGCGCGAAACTATTGTTCCGATGCGATTAGCGCTCGAACGCAGCGACTCGAGCAGCGTATGAAACTTCAAGGATTGCCCCAGCGAGGATCGCCGGTGGCCACCGTCAATGAAAACGCGGGACATCACTCGCCCAACGACGTCGTGTCCTTCCCCTCGGGGGTAAGTGCGGAGGCATCGTTTGAACTTGTGCTCCAAGCGACCCGCAGTTTGCTGTGGATCAAGACCGAAGCCGACGCGTGCGCTGTAGCGCGTGAACTCGTCGAAAACCTCGGCGGCACCCTGGTGTCGGCGGACGAGGACGCGGGCGAGGCCCTCCCGGTCGATGTGTCCTTCGGGGTTGGACAACCCTTGCTGCCGAGTGCCCCTCACTCAAGTGTCGCGAGGATGCTCCTGGAGCGCCGCCTTCCGGGTTTCGTCCGCGACGCCAATCGCGCGCTCGAACTCGCCAACCAGGCGAACCGACTCGCCGAGGACGCATCCATCGATTTGATTACGGGTCTCCCGAACCGCCGAATGCTGGGACGCGCGCTCGGACGCATCGAAGAGGCAGATGCGGTGATCATGATCGACCTCGACCACTTCAAGACGGTGAACGATGCCTTTGGGCACGACGCCGGTGATCGAGTCCTTGGTGCCTTTGGCCGCACGCTGCTTTCCGTCGTGCGGGCGAAGGATCACGTCGGCCGCTACGGGGGTGAGGAATTTATGGTCATCCTTCCGGAAAGTTCGGCGGATCACATGCTCGCCCGTCTCCAGGCGGCGTGGGTCCTGGCGCAGCCGCGCCCCATCACCTTCTCGGCCGGGATTGCCCCGGCGCGCGCCAACCCTCAGGGGGTGCTGATCGCGGCAGACCGCGCGATGTACCGGGCGAAGGACCTCGGACGAGATCAGTGGCAGTGGGCCATCGAAGAGGACTACCGGTGAACTTGGTCACACAAGTGCCGCACGCCGACCCGGCGGGACCGCGGTTCGTGGCCGTGAGTGAGCTCGTAGTACCCGAGGCGGGACGCGAAGCGCTCCGCGCAGCGTTTCTCGACCGATTAGGTGAAGTGGACCAGTGGCCGGGATTCCAGGGCCTCCAGGTACTGGCGGACCTGGCCGACCCTTGTTCGCTCATGATGATTTCCTGGTGGGACAGCCAGAGGTGCTTCTCAGACTATATGAAGTCCGATGATCACCGTCAATCGCACGGACGCATTCCAACGGGCGACGACCGACCTCGACCTCGCCGATTCCGACGCTACGAGGTCGTTGCCACGTGAGCTTCGAGTACGTATCGGAGGGCAACGTGGTGGAATACCTCGGCCACGCCAGCGGCGGCGAGGATCGTGCCGGCGTCCGTCTGGCGTTGAACTTTCTTGATCACGGCGTCACGAGTGACGACGTCATCGTCGATCTTCTCGCGGCAGCTCAGCGCGAATCTGGTGAACGGTGGTTGCGAAACGTGTGGGGCGTGGGTGACGAACATATGGTGAGCGGGGTTACGCAGCGGGCGCTCGACGCCGTGGCCAACTCCATGGAGATGCCCGCGTCGGGGTCACTGATCGTCGTGGCGTGCGCGGAGGGTGATTGGCACTCCTTGCCAGCGCAGATGTTCGCAGAGATGCTCCGCTCGCACGGGTTTGCCATCGCGTTCCTGGGCGCGTCAACTCCGGTGGATCAGGTAGCGGCATTGATGGCTCGCCACCGCCCCGAGGCCTTGGCGGTGAGTTGTAGCCTGCCCCTGTTCTTTAGTGGCGTGACGCGCCTCGCCGACGCGGCCCATGAGCTAGGGATTCCCGTGATCGCGGGTGGCCGCGCCCTCGGGGACAACGAAGAACGTTCGAATCGACTGGGTGTCGACGCGTGGTCCAGCGACATCGACAGCGCCGTGACGACGTTGCGGGCGTGGCAACGTGGTGGTCCGACCGTTTCATCCACTCCCGCGCGGTCTAACCAGGCGGCGATGCTGCTCCAACTCAGCGCCGTCGAGATCGCCGCTTCGGCGTTCGCGTCCTTGGTGAAGGCCTACCCCGCCATGGCGTCGTTTGACGCACGGCAACTCGCTCGAACGAGAGAGGATCTCACGTACATCACCCAGTTCGCGGCGGCAGCCCATCTCGTCGACGACGTGACCGTACTGACCGACATGGTCGAATGGCTAAAGATCCTTCTGGCTAGCCGAGGCGTCCCTGAACGAGCAGTAACCAGCGGACTCGAAGCGTTAGCGCCGTTGATTCGCCGGGTAGACCCGCGGGCGGCGCAATTTGTGTGCGACGCCGTCACCTAGACGCGAGGGTCAACGGGCACGCGCTCAAGCGAGTTCAGCGAACACGCCTTCGCGGAGCCTGGCCGGGCCGGCGTCGATTGACCGCCACCGGCCCGCGGCTCGAGTCCTCCTCAAACGCCGATGGCAACCTTCTCCGAGTCGTGGCGAACCTCGATCCGTCGTGGCTTCGCCGCCTCGGCCACGGGAATTGTCAAGGTCAGCACTCCTTCGCTGTAGCTGGCGTCGATGTGGTTCGTGTCTAACTCTTCGCCGAGAAGGATGTGTCGGGTGAACGTCCCGTGGGGCCTCTCGGCAACGAGCGCTTCGACGCCGTCTGCGAGGGCCGGTGCCTGGCGCTCCGCCTTCACCGTCAGAGTGTTGTTGTCGACCGTCAGTTCGATCGAGTCCGCCGAGACACTGGGAAGGTCGAACTGCAGTAAAAACTGGTCCTCCTTGCGGTACGCGTCCATCGGCATTCCCATCGCCGTCACCCGTCGGGTGGGATCGACGAGCAACTGCTGGAGAAAGCGATCCAAGTCGCGATATGGTTCGGAACGAACAAGAAGTGGCATTTCTTCCTCCTTTTCATTACTTCATCCTGGTTGGCACTCTATGAGTGCGAGTGCCAACATACCAGGTGAGCGCCGTTTATTCCAAGAGCCACTGACTAAGAATTCCCTAAGAACTCCGGACCCGGCCGCTCGAACCTTCATACGGGCACCTCGAGGGATTGAGGCCTAATGACGCCCCATGGGAGAGGGATAGCGGCAGTGACCCCGAGATTTCGTACAACGTCCGTGTGTCGTCCACGGTGGGAGATTTTGGGACCCGCGCGCGAAGGCTGCCGATGACCATTGCGATTGCCGGCGCGTCTGGCTTCGTCGGTCGCGCGCTCACTCTCCGCCTGCTTGAGAACAATCACGACGTCCTCGCCCTACACCGCTCCCCCAAGACTCCCGTGGCCAGCGAGCGATCAGTCGTGATCGACCTCGGTGACGAAGTCGCCACCGCCCGCGCCCTGGCGAACGTGGACGCTGCCTACTACCTCGTTCACTCGATGGCCGCCGGCGATGAGTTTCGAGATCTCGACCTCCGGCTCGCGACCACTTTCGCTCGCGCCGCGTCGCAGGCGAACGTCCGTCGCATCATCTACGTCGGGGCACTCGGAGACGCTCCCAGTTCCGCACACCTCTCCAGCCGCCACGAGGTCGGTGTGGCTCTTCGAGCCACCGGCGTCGACGTGGTGGAGCTGCGAGCTGCGGTGGTGTTCGGTGCGGGGAGCATTTCGTTCGAGATGCTTCGCTACCTCACCGAACGGCTCCCCGCGATGGTGTGTCCCCGCTGGGTGCGCACGAGGATTCAACCGATCGCGCTCGACGATCTCCTGGACTATCTCGAGCAGTCGCTCTTCGTCGAGCCCGACGTCTACGAGATCGGCGGAGCGGACGTCACGACCTATCGCGAGATGATCGCTGAGTACGCTCGAGCGCGGGGCCTTCGCGCACGCTTCATCGTTGACATTCCATGGCTCACGCCACATCTCTCGTCGTACTGGGTTGATCTGGTCACTCCGGTCGATCGGTCGGTGAGCCACGCTCTCATCGAGAGCCTCGTCACCGAAGTCGTCGTGCTCAACGGCGCACGAACGAGCGCGGCCTTCTCCGTCGTGCCCATGGGCGTCGAGCGCGCGCTGGTGACGGCGCTCAACGAGCAGGACAACGAAGTGCCCGAGTCGTTGTTTGGACGGAGCTCCGGCCAGCGCGACGGCGTCTACACCGTTCTCGTGTCACTCGCGGTCCCCGAGGGCCTCGACGAGGCCCTGCGACGCGACCTTTGGAACATAGGCGGGAAACTCAGTTGGTACGGTGCTGCTCCCGGCTGGGTGCTTCGACTCGTCCTCGGCCGTCTCGTGGGTGAACGACTTCGCCCGCGTGCCCCCGAGGTCGTAGCCCTCGGCGCGAAGGTCGACTGGTGGCGGATCGCTGAGATCGACGACTCCCACCTCGTGCTGCGCAGCGACGGGTGGTTCCCGGGCGACGCCTGGTTGGGTTACCGCTACGACGAGGGTTACCTGCAGCAAGTTGCCGCGTTTCGTCCTCGCGGGATTCCCGGTTTCCTCTACTGGACGTTGCTCGGACCAATTCATCGCGTCGTGTTTCACCAGATGGCTCGACACCGTATCCGTCGCGCGTCCGCGGCCGTGGCATCTCACTAGTTGGCGTTCGGGTCAGCGTGTGAAATCCTCAGCGCGACCTCAACACCGGGGAGCGCCCGCCAACCGAGTTTGAATTACGCGGAGCACGAGCGCTCCGGGAGCCGTGGACTCGCGGCAGGCGAACGCCCCGTTGGCCGGCACCGTCGTCGGCTCGCAGCGTCTCGCTAGGCGGACAAGGTCGCGACCTGATCCTTGGACGGGTCCGTCGAGTGTCTGATGTCACCGAGGTGGATCTTGACGACCACGTGCGCCGCGTGTTCACGTTGGAGAATCGTGTGAACGTATCGTGCGACTACGGCCGCCCGCGCCCGGATCAGGTGAGCGTTTTCCGAACTCGGCCCTCCCGGTGACGCGAAGCCGCTCACGATCACGCTGTGGCGCCGCTCGCTGACGAGCCTGACGAGGAAGCGGTCGATTGCGGATCGGTTCGCTCCACTCAATGTTGCACTCCCGGTGGCAAAACCAACCGTCGTCGTGAGTGTCGAAGGTGGTGGTGCAACCACCGGCGTCGTTGTCGTAGTGGTCGTCGTCGGCGCCGTGGTCGTGGTCGTGGTGCCCGAGGTTGTCGTAGCGGTTGTTGGGGGAGACGAGCTCGCACCAAGATCGTCGTAGAAGGGCTCGTCGGTACCTTCGTCCCAGCCGACCGCCATGCAGTGGCCCGCGTCGGGGCAACTGACGCCGTAGAACAGGCCCGTGGTGCCCGTCGTCGCCACCTCGTGCGGCGTTGACCAGACGCCGCCGGAGTCAACTTCGTAGAAGGCCTCATTGGTCCCGTAGTCGCCGCCGACCGCGGTGCAGTCGAGTGCAGACGCGCAACTCACCGCCCAGAACGAACCGGTGGTTCCCGGTAGCGTTACTTCGCTCGGCGGTCCCCAGACACCAGAGGTTTCGGTGGCGTACATCGCGTGTGAGGATCCATCCTCACCTACCGCGGTGCAGTCCGTCGCGCCAGTGCAACTGACGCCCAAAAAGGCGGCCCCGGACCCGGTGGGTCCAACGTCGACGGCGCTCGCCGCCCACACGCCGGCGGTCTCCACTTCGTAGAGCGCTCGATCACTCCCGTCCTGGCCCACCGCCGTGCAGTCAGTGGCGTCGGAGCAACTGATGGCGGTCAAGGATCCCGTACCGCTGGGTGTGTTCACGTAGACGGCAGAACCCCAGACACCCGACGACTCGGTGATGAAGTAGGGCATCAACGTCGTCGAGTCCTCCCCGACCGCGGTGCAGTCCGTGGCGTCGGTGCAGCTGATCGCGTTCAGATCTCCGTCGTAGGTCGGCGAGTAGAGATCCTCGATGGCACCCCAGGTGCCCGAGGAGTAGACCACCGCGAAGCCCGACTGATTGGAAGGGTCCTGCCCCACCGCGGTGCAGTCGTTAGCGTCAACACAACTCACGGACACGAGAGAGCCCTGATCAGGCGACGACAGATCGGCGGCGTCCGCCCAGGTGCTGGACGACGCACTCGCGGCAAGGGGCAGTTCGTTCACAAAGTCTTGGCCGGCGCCGACGCAGTCTTGGTCACTCGCGCAGCTAACGGCGTCGAACTCCCCGCTCGAGTTCGGACCGGGGACCCCGACCGCGCTCGCCCACGTGCCGGACGTCTCGGATTGGTAAAAGGCGCCGCTGTTGCCTTGGCCCTGCCCGACGCTCGTGCAGTCGGTGTCACTCGTACAACTGACGGCGTTGAAGAATCCCGTACCGCCGGCGACCGTCGTGTCCACCGGCGTGCCCCACGCACCGTTCACGTCATTGACGTAGAACGGCACCTGGGTCGATGTCTGATCGGCGCCGACCGCGGTGCAGTGCGTGGTGTCCGCACAACTCACGCCCAGCAGTACGCCCGTCGTGACGGGCGCGGCGACGTAGGCGGCGGGGGCCCAGACGCTCGCTGATTCTGTGGCGTAGAAGGGTCGGCCCGACGCGGTGTCGCCCACCGCCGCGCACGACGTCGGCAACGCGCAACTGACGGCGTTGAAGTGTCCCGTACCCGCGGGGCTCGCCACGTCGACCGAGGTGGCCCACACTCCCGAGGTCTCGGTGGCGTAGAACGGCTCAGTGTTGCCGGTGTCCGCGCCGACCGCGGTGCAGTGCGTCGCGTCGACGCAACTGACGCCAGAAAACGTTCCCTGCGTGTGCGGCGACGCGAGATCGGTGGGCCCGCCCCAGGTGCCCGAGGTCTCGACGTCGTAGATCGCTTCTGAGGTGGTGGTGTCTTGACCCACCACCACGCACGTCGTGGTGCTCGTGCAACTCACGGCGTCGAACTGACCGTGGAACGCGACGTCCTGGGCCGTACCCCACGTGCCCGCCGTCTCGATGACGTAGAAGGGTTCATTATTCGAAAGGTTCACGCCCACCGCGGTGCAGTGCGTCGCGTCGACGCAACTGACGCCGAACAGCTCACCGATCGTCCCCGGTATGGTCAGGTCGACGGCGGAGCCCGACGGCTCTGCGACGTACATCGGCACGGTGCTACTGCCGTCGACGCCCACCGCGGTGCACCCCGCAGTGCCGTAGCAACTGACTGCCGTGAAGAACCCCCCAGAGGCGGGAGCGGCGATGTCGGTCGGTACGTTCAACGTCACGGCGCTCGCGGCTTTGAGGGTGATCGGGACGAGCACCATCACTGCGGCGACGAGCGTCAGCGCCGCGATGAGGCGACCGCGTAGAACTCGACGGGCACGTCGCGGGCGCGACGATTCGATGGGGGTGACGTTCGAGGTGTCACTCGGGTTCGAAAGATTTCTCAAGGGACCTCTTCGCAGACGTTCTCGCCACTTGTGGCAGACGCCGCCGAGGTCCTGAGCGACCGCTGGGCCACCATCAACCCAGGTGGCGCCACCTTATGGGCGCGCGGAGCCGAGCGGGACGTTCCCGGGCCGCGGTCCGCGTCCGTCCAATGGATCACGCATCGCCCGACGTTCCGTCAGTGGGCGAATCGGACTTTGACCTCGAGGAATTACGCTCGACGTGATTCACCGACGAGACGCGAGACGAGCGAGGACTGTGGGACTTCAACCAAAGAAACCGTCGACACCAGGACCTGCGGAGTGGTTCACCGGCGAGGTGCGACTCGATACGATCGTCGAAGCGAGTGCGCAGTCATCCTTTAACGTCGCTGCCGTGAGTTTCGCGCCGAGTGCCCGAACGGCGTGGCACTCTCACGAAGGCGGACAGACGCTCTACGTGCTGGAAGGGCGAGGTCTCGTTCAATCAGCCGGTGAGGAGATCGTTCGACTCGCTCCGGGTGACGTGCACGTCACGGGAGACGGCGAGGTCCATTGGCACGGGGCAACCCGAGAGGACTCGATGCGCCATCTCTCCATCACTCGGGGTGCGGCCTCGTGGGGTGAGCACGTCGCCGAGGACGACTACGCGCGACAGCCCTAAGGCGTCGGCCGCGCGTCGATACGACCGAACTACGTGAGTGAGCCGTACGCGTCGGGGCGCCGCGTCGCGAGGAATGGGAACAGCGTCAGCCAGTCGTTGCGCTGATCCAAGTCGAGGTCCGCGACGAGCACCGCGGACTCGTCCCGGGGCGCCTGCGCCAAGATTCGCCCGTACGGGTCGGAGATGAACGAGCTGCCGTAGAAGGTGAGCAGACCCTCGGTACCGAACCGGTTGATCACCACCATGAAGGTGCCGTTGGCGATGCCGTTGGCCGTAATGACGCTCTGCCACAGCGGCTCGGTGTCGAAATCGGGGTGGTCGGGCTCGCTCCCGATGGCGGTCGGGTAGACCAGGACCTCCGCTCCCGCGAGCGAATACGCCCTCGCCAACTCGGGGAACCACTGGTCCCAGCACGTCGGGAATCCGAAGCGACCTTGCGCGAGACCGACCACCGGGAAGCTATCTGGTCCCGCGGGCCCGGGGCGGAAGTACTGATCCTCGTAGTAACCCGCGGTCACGGGGATGTGGAGCTTTCGAGTGCGCGCCAGCAAGGTCCCGTCGGGGGCAACCACGATCGCGGTGTTGTAGCCGAGCGCGTCCTCCTCGAGTAAGCGTTCGTAGAGTGACGCGTGGACCGGTACGCCGATCTCGGCGGCGAGTTGAGCGGCGAACTGTCTGGTCGCACCGTCGTCGATGCTCTCGGCCAATCGAGAGGGCGTGGACGTCGGTTCGACGTCGGCGAAGTAACTCGACAGCGTCAGCTCTTGGAAACAGACCAACTGTGCGCCCAACTCTGCGGCGACGAGGGCGCCCTCGCGGAGCGCGGCTCGATGTTCGTTCGCGTCGGCGCGCCAGCGCTCCTGCACGGCACCGATGCGGAAGGGCGCTCGGGTCGGCCCCTCGACCCGAGCGGGCGAACTCGGGACGTCGAAGTTGGTGATGGTTAGCATGAGCCCAATGCTCTCATCTTTCCAACGGGTATGAACCGTTGTTGGATGCCGCCCGAGTGGGAGCCCCACGCGCGAACGTGGATGGCGTTTCCGCCGGCGAATCTCACCTTCGGCGCTGAGGGCTCGGCGACGCTGAGCGCCGCGAGAGCGGCGTGGGCGGACGTGGCGACGACGATCTCGCGCTACGAGCCGGTCACGCTGGTCGCCAACGTCGGCGACAGTCGCTCGGCGACGGCGCTCGTCGGTCGCGGCGTCCGCGTGATCGAACGTCCACTCGACGACGCGTGGATGAGAGACATCGGCCCGACCTTCACCGTCGACGGACCGACGCTCGGCGCGGTCGACTGGGTCTTTAACGGTTGGGGCGCGCAGCACTGGGCCCGGTGGGACCACGACGCACTCATCGCCGCCGACGTGGCTCGCGACAGTGCCGCGGAGCTGCGCCACTCGTCGCTCACCAACGAGGGCGGCGGCATCCACGTCGACGGCGCGGGCACGGTGTTGGTCACCGAGACCGTGCAACTCGACCCGAAGCGAAATCCCGGGTGGACCCGCGCGCGCGTCGAAGCCGAACTCCACGCCCAACTCGGCACCACCCACGCGATCTGGCTGCCGCGTGGTCTCACCCGCGACTACGACGAGTTCGGGACCCGGGGCCACGTCGATATCGTGGCCACGTTCGTTCGTCCGGGCCTGGTGGCCGCCCACAGCCAACGCGACCCCGCACACCCCGACTTCGACGTGACCAAAGATCTGATCGGCCTGCTTCGAGCCAGCACGGACGCGACCGGCAACCCCATTGACGTCGTGGAGATCCCCGCACCGGCGGCCGTCGTCGTCGATGATGCCTGGACCGACTTCTCCTACATCAACCACTACGTCGGGAACGGCTTCGTGGTCGTGGGCACCTTCGATGATCCAAAGGACGAGGAAGCGCTCGAGCTCCTCTCGCGCCTCTACCCGGGTCGAGCCATCGAACGAGCCGACGGCCGAGCGATCTTCGCCCACGGCGGCGGGGTGCACTGCATCACGCAGCAACAGCCTCTCGTCACCGTCGAGTGACGACGAGGTGTGGGCGGCGGAGGTCTCGTCGTCGGTCACCCGCGCCGTCGTCACGAAGTTGGCCCCAACTAGTTTGATGTACGTGCCCGCCGGACTTCGCAATCTCGACCCCGCGCTGCGACGGGCGTGGCATCCGCTCTGTCGTTCGAGCGAGGTCACCGCGACGCCTCAGTCCTTCCAACTCCTCGGCGAGCGATACGTGGCCTACCGATCCCTCGACACCGCAGTGCGGGTCTTCCTCGATCGTTGCCCACACCGTTTCGCGCCGCTGTCGCTCGGCTCGTGCGAAGGGAACGCGCTGCGCTGCGGCTATCACGGGTGGCTCTTTGACGGCGCGGGACGTTGCGTGGAGATCCCGGCGCTCGGCGCCGAGGCGACAGTCCCCGCCCGCGCACAACTGAGTGGTCCCGCCGAGGTCTTCGAATCGCACGGTATGGTCTTCGTCGCACCGCTCCCGCCCCTGACACCGAAGCCCTGCGTCGCGGCGGATGGCGATACGTCGTTCCTCAAGGGCGATCTACCGATCATTGAGACGCGCGGCAATGCAGGACTTCTCGCCGACAACTTCCTCGACATGGCCCACTTCCCGTTCGTCCACGCGAACACCTTCGGCGCCGATCAGGCGAGAGAAGTTCCTCATTTCTCAGTGGGTCGCGACGGGTACGCCTTCAGCGCTACCTACGAGCACGAGTTCCTCAATCGCGAGGACCCGGGTGTCGCTGCGGGGATTCGACCGCTCGTGCAGCGTCGACGACTCACCTACCGCTACAGCGCGCCGTTTCATCTGGAACTCGCGATCGAGTTTCTCGACGCGGGCGGTTCGAACGTCATCGGATTCTTCCTGACGCCGCTCGACGACGAGAGGGTTCGCATCTATTCGAGTCTGTGGCGCGACGACCTCGATGGGTCGGACGAACGCATGCGCGACGCGATCGACTTTGAAGTTGCCGTCCTCGAAGAGGACTTGCGCCTTCAGTCGCGCTACGAGTCGTTGGAACTGCCACTGGACGTCACGGCCGAGCTGCACACTCGCGCCGATCGGTCGACCCTCGAGTTACGACGAGTCTTACGCGAGCTCGTGGACGCCGCGACCGCGCTCTAGGGGCGCGAGAGTTACTTGAGACCGGTCAAGAGATCGAGCATGTCCTCGGCGTGTTCTTCTTCTTGCGCGAGGATGCCCTCGAGCATCCGCCGAGTGGTGGGGTCACCGTCGGCCAGCCACGTGATGATCTCGGAGTAGTGAGCGACCGCAATGCGTTCGGCGACGAGGTCCTCTTGGATCATCTTTTTCAACTCCTCCGAAGAGTCGTACTGGGTGGCGCTGCGACCGGTGAGGGACTCGGGATTGAAGTCCGGCTCGCCACCGAGTTGGCTAATGCGTGCGGCGATCAAGTCGGCGTGTTCGGCCTCTTCGCCCGCGTGTTCTAAGAACTCGTCGGCGGCGTTCTTCGCGTCGAGCCCCTGCGCGGTGAAGTAGTGACGCTTGTACCGCAGCACGCACACCAGTTCGGT